>JBOIFZ010000355.1:0-8555 GCA_050741735.1 Burkholderiales bacterium | reverse complement strand
GACAGTGGCGGGGGCCGGTGGAACGTGGAGCAGGGATCGCCGCAGAGCGGAAGAGGGGCCCCGAACGTTTTCTGTTCGGGGATCTGACCTCGGAGGCGATCGAGGGCGGCGGACGATCCCTTTTGCGTCTGATCTCAGGTCGCATCCCCAAGTAACGTTGGGGCCCCTGCTCCGCCTCGACAGCCGCCCCGCTTGCGGGGATGCGACCGTGCAACCGGCCAATAGCGTGTCGACCACCGGCCTTACGCGTGTCTCCGCGGTCAGATCCCCGGAGTGGCCCCTCTTCCGCGCTACGACACGCACGGCGAGGACTCGTAACACCGCATGGCACCGATTCTCGCCGGGTTTTCAGCCACGAATCAGCGGAACAGGACACTCTAGCGCCTGCCGGCCTAGAGGGAGCGCAGGAAGCTTTCCAGCTCGGGTGCAAGCGGGGCTTGAACCCGCACCGTCCCGCCGCTGCGGGGGTGGCGGAATTCGACACTGGCGGCGTGCAGGAACATGCGCTTCAGGGCCTGCTTCGCCAGCCGCTTGTTGGCGTCGAAATCTCCATACTTGTCGTCGCCGGCGACCGGAAAACCGAGGTGCGCCAGATGCACGCGGATCTGATGGGTGCGGCCGGTCTTGAGTTCGGCGTCGAGCAGGCTGAAACCCGCGAACTTGCGCAGCAAGCGGAACACGGTATGCGCCTGAGCGCCGTCCTCGTCGACCACCACACGGCGCTCGCCGGATGCAGATACGTACTTATGCAACGCCAGTTTGACGTTGCGCTTGGCATCCTTCCACTTGCCCAGCACCAGCACAAGGTAATGCTTTTTCACCGCCCCGGCGCGCAACTGCGCGTGCAAGTCGATCAGGGCGCTGCGCTTCTTGGCCAGCAACAGCACGCCCGAGGTGTCGCGATCCAGCCGGTGCACAAGCTCAAGAAAGCGGATTCCTGACCGCGCCTGACGCAATTGCTCGATCACCCCGCTGGATATGCCGCTGCCGCCATGGACGGCCACGCCGCCCGGCTTGTCGACGACCAAAAGGTCCTCGTCTTCAAGGAGCACCTTGCCCGCGAATAACGCTTTGTCCGTCCGGGTTGCGGATTCGGACGCGGGCCGGGCGGTACGGACCGGCGGGAGCCTGACCTTGTCCCCGGATTGCAGCCGGTAGGACACGTCCACCCGCCGGCCATTCACCCTCACTTCACCGCCACGAACGATGCGATAAATGTGGCTTTTTGGCACCCCTTTCAGGATCTTGTGCAGGAAATTGTCTATGCGCTGGTCGTGCGCCGACTCGTCCACCTCCCGAAAGGTTACGGATCCTTTGCTTAAGGTATTCATTTTGCTTATACTATTGTGGCAAACAAGCAATCAGTCAGGACTTGGCGGTCGAGTCTCGTGCGCCGCAAACCAGCGGCTTCATCTCCCGCCATGTCACGCCTGTAACGAGGGGTTAAGTTCGCTCACCCGAAAAAGTAGCGATGGTAATTGATGAGTTACGCGCTCGCACACCAAAAGTGGATTCCACCGTCCTGCGTGAAGCAGGATGTGTACTGACAAACCTCAGGCCAGAATCTCTCGTCCTCGTCCACCCATGAATTTCCCGACGACAGAAAGCTAGAGCCCCTCGACAACCGGGGCGCCCCCCAGGTTTGTCCTCCCCGTGAATATGTGAGCGCGGGAGAACAAAAATGAAGCGCATGTTGTTTAACGCGACCCACGCAGAAGAGCTGCGTGTCGCGATCGTCGATGGCCAGAAGCTCATCGACTTGGACATCGAAATTGCCGGTAAAGAACAACGCAAGAGCAATATCTATAAAGGTGTCATCACGCGCATCGAGCCCAGCCTCGAAGCGGCGTTTGTCGACTACGGCAGCGATCGTCATGGCTTCCTTCCGTTCAAGGAAGTCAACCGCTCCTTCTTCCAGAATCCTGACGCCGACCCCACGCGAGTCCGCATCCAGGATGCCCTGCGTGAGGGCCAGGAACTCATCGTCCAGGTAGACAAGGACGAACGCGGTAACAAGGGCGCGGCGCTGACCACCTTCATCAGCCTCGCCGGTCGCTACCTTGTCCTGATGCCGAACAATCCCCGCGGCGGCGGTGTATCGCGCCGGATCGAGGGCGAGGACCGCAACGAATTGCGCGACACTATCTCGCAACTGGATGTTCCGCCCGGCATGAGCATCATCGCCCGCACCGCCGGCATCGGCCGTTCGTTCGAGGAGCTCACCTGGGACCTGAATTACCTCATGCAGTTGTGGCGGGCGATCGAAACCGCCGCCAAGCAGCAGGGCGGCGCCTTCCTGATCTACCAGGAGGGCAGCCTGGTCATCCGCGCCATTCGCGACTATTTCCACCAGGAGATTGGCGAGATTCTGATCGACACCGAGAGCATTTACGACCAGGCCCGCCAGTTCATGGGCCACGTGATGCCGCAGAACGTCAACCGCGTGAAGATGTACAAGGATGACGTGCCGCTGTTCTCGCGATTCCAGATCGAGCACCAGATCGAAACAGCCTATTCGCGGCAGGTGCCGCTGCCGTCCGGTGGCGCAGTGGTGATCGACCACACCGAGGCGCTGGTGTCGGTAGACGTCAACTCGGCGCGCGCCACGCGCGGCGCTGACATCGAGGAAACCGCGCTGCGCACCAACCTGGAAGCCGCGGACGAGATCGCCCGGCAACTCAGGCTGCGCGATCTCGGGGGGCTGGTGGTGATCGACTTCATCGACATGGAGTCTGCGCGCAACCAGCGCGACGTGGAGAACCGGCTGCGCGATGCGCTGAAGTATGATCGCGCCCGCGTACAGACCGGCAAGATCTCCCGCTTCGGGCTGCTGGAGCTGTCGCGCCAGCGGCTGCAGACCTCGCTCGGCGAAACCAGCCATATCGCCTGCCCGCGCTGCCATGGCACCGGCCACATCCGCTCGATCGAATCCTCGGGGCTGCATATCCTGCGCATCCTCCAGGAAGAGGCGATGAAGGAGAACACTGCGGCTCTGCACGCGCAGGTTCCGGTGGACGTGGCGACTTACCTGCTCAACGAGAAGCGCAACGAATTCCACTCCATCGAGACGCGGCTCAAGGTCAACGTGCTGCTGATCCCGAACGTGAACCTGCAGACGCCCAACTATTCCGTCACCCGGCTGCGCCACGACGAACTCAACCAGAGCGAGGCCGTGCAACCGAGCTACAGGATGGTGGACGTGGCCACTGAAGTCGCGGAACCTGCGGCGACCGTGCCGAAGCCGGAGCCGCAGCGGCCGCAGGCTGCGGTGCAGGGAATCACGCCTGCCCGGCCCGCCCCGACGCGCCGGGAAGAGCCCAAGCCTTCCATCCTGGAAAAGATCTTCGGCTGGCTTACCCGCAAGCCGGAGCCCAAGCACGAGCCGCCCAAAGTCCGTCCGCGTGACCCGCAGCAGCGCCGCGACCACATGCGCGATGGCCGGGGGCGCGGACGGGGTCGCCCGGATGAAAAGCGTGACGAGCGCCCGCCCCGCCAGGATGCAGAAAGTCGCCGCGATCAGAACCGTCCGCGTGGCCAGGAGCAAGCCGAGCGCAGGCCCCAGGAACGCCAGCAGCAGCACCGGCAGCGTCCGCCGCGTCCCGAGCAGGGACTGGCTGCGGTCGAGCAACGCCAACCGGGAGACCGCCCGGAAAGCCCGCGCGAAGAAGGCCGCGGCCGCCGGCGCCGCGGTCGGCGCGAACGCCAGACCGAACTCCAGGACAATGTCAGCCAGCCGCCGCGCGGCGATCAATCCGCGAACACCGCTGCGGCCGCCGAAATGGCCAGGCCGGCCCGCGAGCCTGAACGTCCTGCACCGGCGGCGTCTTCACCTGAAGTCCAGACCGCCGTTCTCGAACCGGTGATGTTCACGCATGAACCGGTCGCCGCCGAACCTCCGCCGGCCTTCGCTCCGGCCCCGCTGCCGCAGGAACCTTACCAGTCCGAGGCAAACACCGACGAGCGGCAACCTGAACCGGTGGCTGCGGCGCCTGCCCGGCAGCCCTGGAAAATGGAGCCGGTCTCGCTGCCGCCCGACATGGTGATGATCGAGACGCAGGCGGACAAGACGTCCACGATGCGCGAGGAAGAACGACAGGATGTGCCTCGGCCCGCCAAGCCGCCGCGCCAGCGCAATCCCGAGTCGGTCATCCCGGACGAGCCGCTGCAACAGGTGGAAACCCGCAAGGAATAATCCGCGATCGATGGCGGCCAATGCCGTCAGCGGCACAACGGAAGCTCGGCTAGTGTCCTGTTCCGCTGATTCGTGGGATAACTTGCGAATCTTTGAGGGCAGACTTCATATCCATTGTAACAGCGATCCATCATCGATCGGAAAACCTGCGAAATCGGCGTCAGGCAAGGCAGGAGTCCTCGACAGTGGCGGGTCCCACGGCGAGGACTCGTAACACCGCATGACGCCGATCCTCGTCGGGTTTTCAGCCGCGAATCAGCGGAACAGGACACTCTAGACGCCGAGCTTTTGTTTTATGTGCTGAAGCAGTCCTGCAGCCGCATCCTCGGCCATGTCCAGCACCAGTTCGAATCCCTGCGCCCCACCGTAGTAGGGATCCGGGACTTCGTCACCGCGCCGCGCTCTGCTGTAATCCATGAACAAGCTCAGTTTGCCGTGATGCTGCGCCAGGGCGAGCCGTCTCAGGTCAGAGAGATTGTCCAGATCCATCGCCAGGATGTAATCGAACTCGACGAAATCCTGCCCGGTCACCTGCCTGGCGCGCAGACCCGCCAGATCGTAGCCGCGTTGGGCCGCGGCCAATTGAGTGCGGCGGTCGGGCGGATGGCCGAGGTGATAGCCGTGGGTGCCGGCCGAGTCGACGTGAATTTTCTGCTCCAGAGCTGCCGACGCCACCGCATGGCGAAACACGCCTTCGGCTGTGGGAGACCGGCAAATATTGCCCATGCAGACAAACAGCACCCTGGCCGGGGTACCGATCCGTGTCATCTTCTATCGGCTGCGCTTGCGCGCCGCGGCAATCGAGGCGATCTTGGCCGGCTTGCCGTCGGTTCCGGTCGCGGCGATGAGTGCTTCGTCGCTTTCGGCGATGCCGAACGCCAGCTCCTTGAGTTCCTTCAACTGGTCGCGCAATTGTGCGGCAGTCTCGAATTCGAGGTTCCTGGCGGCATCTAGCATCGCCTTCTCGACGCGCTTCAATTCCCTGAGCAGGTCCTTTTCGTTCATCGCGCCATAGGCGGCGAGCTTTTCCGCCGCTTTCAGGTCCTGCAGCGTGGAGGGCTCGTACACGCCCTCGATCATGTCCTTGATGCGCTTGGAAACACCCTTCGGCGTTATGCCGTGCGCGATGTTGTAGGCCAGCTGCTTCTGGCGCCGGCGATCGGTTTCCGCGATCGCGCGCTGCATCGAATTGGTCATCCGGTCCGCATACATGATGGCCGAACCGTTCAGATGGCGTGCGGCGCGGCCGATGGTCTGGATCAGGGAACGCTCGGACCGCAGGAACCCCTCCTTGTCCGCATCCAGGATCGCCACCAGCGCTACCTCGGGGATGTCCAGTCCTTCGCGCAGCAGGTTGATGCCTACCAGAACGTCGAACTCCCCCAGCCGCAAATCACGAATAATCTCCACCCGCTCCACGGTGTCGACATCGGAGTGCAGATAACGCACCTTGACGCCGTGTTCGGCAAGATAATCGGTCAGGTCCTCCGCCATGCGTTTGGTGAGCGTGGTCACCAGCACGCGTTCGTTGCGCTTCACCCGCGAGTTGATCTCGGACAGCAGGTCGTCCACCTGGGTGGCGGCCGGCCGAACCTCGATTTCCGGGTCCACCAGTCCGGTCGGTCGCACCACCTGCTCCACTACCTGCGCCTGGTGTTCTCGTTCGTATTCAGCGGGCGTGGCGGAAACGAAAATGGTCTGCGGCATGATCTTCTCGAACTCGTCGAACCTGAGCGGCCGGTTATCGAGCGCGCTCGGTAGCCGGAATCCGTAGTCCACCAGATTCTCCTTGCGCGCGCGGTCGCCGCGATACATGCCGCCGATCTGCGGGACGGTGACGTGGCTCTCGTCGATGATCATCAGCGCGTTGAGCGCCAAATAGTCCAGAAGCGTCGGCGGCGGCTCGCCGGGCTTGCGGCCGGATAGGTGCCGCGAGTAGTTTTCGATGCCCTTGCAGAAACCCAGTTCATTCAGCATTTCCAGGTCGAAGCGGGTGCGCTGTTCGATGCGCTGCGCCTCCACCAGTTTGCCGTGCGTCTGGAAGAACTCGATGCGCTCGCGCAGTTCGACCTTGATCGCCTCGATTGCCTTGAGCGTGGTGCTGCGCGGCGTCACGTAATGGCTGGAGGGATAGACGGTGTAGCGCGGCACCTTCTGACTCAGGTGTCCGGTCAGCGGGTCGAACAGGGTCAGCGACTCCACTTCGTCGTCGAAAAGCGCGATGCGTAGTGCCGTCTCCGAGCTTTCCGCGGGGAACACGTCGAGCACGTCGCCGCGGACGCGGAAGGTCCCGCGCCGGAAGTCGAACTCGTTGCGCTCGTACTGCATCTCGGCCAGGCGCGCGATGATGTCGCGCTGACTCTTGCTCTCCTTCTCCCTGAGATGCAGGATCATGCCGTGGTAGTCCACCGGATCGCCGATGCCGTAGATCGCCGACACCGTGGCGACGATCACCGCGTCGTCGCGCTCCAGCAGCGATTTGGTGGCGGAGAGCCGCATCTGCTCGATGTGCTCGTTGATGCTCGAGTCTTTCTCGATGTAGAGGTCGCGCGACGGCACGTAAGCCTCGGGCTGGTAGTAGTCGTAGTAGGAAACGAAATACTCGACGGCGTTCTCGGGAAAGAACTCGCGCATTTCGGAGTAAAGCTGGGCCGCGAGCGTCTTGTTCGGCGCCATGATGATCGCCGGCCGGCCGGTGTGCGCGATGACGTTGGCCATGGTGTAGGTCTTGCCGGAGCCGGTCACGCCGAGCAGCGTCTGGTACGCCACACCGTCGCCCAGACCGTCGATAAGCTTGGCAATCGCCTCGGGTTGGTCGCCTGCGGGCTCGAAGGGCCGGTAGAGGCGGAAGGGACTTTTTGGGAAAGTAACCAGCACGGGTAGAATACGCGGCTGACAAATTTTTATGTTATCACGATGAACGTGCCGCACTCCTCCTTCCCGCTGGCCGCCGTCCGGATGGCGCCCAGGGATCCCATCCTCGGCGTGAACGAGACCTTCAACGCCGACAAGAACCCCAACAAGGTCAATCTCGGCGTCGGGGTGTATTACGACGACAACGGCAATGTGCCGCTACTGGAATGCGTGCGGCGCGCGGAGGCCCAGCTCGCCGAAAAGTCCGCCCCGCGCAGCTATTTACCCATCGACGGCCTGCCCGCCTACGACCGCGCGGTGCAGGACCTGGTGTTCGGCGCCGACAGTGCGGCGGCCATGGAGAATCGGGTGGTCACGGTGCAGGCGCTGGGAGGAACCGGTGGACTGAAGATCGGTGCCGATTTCCTGCGCAGGATCGCGCCGGATTCGCAGGTGTGGATCTCGGAGCCGAGCTGGGAGAATCACCGTGCGCTGTTCGAGAGCGCCGGGTTCACGGTCAATACCTACCCATACTACGATCCGTCTTCTCGCGGCGTGAATTTCGCCGGCATGATCGCGACGCTGCGCGCGCTGCCGCCGGCTTCGATCGTGGTGTTGCATGCGTGTTGTCACAACCCTACCGGGGTCGACCTGGCAGTGGAGCAATGGACCGCGGTCATCGAAACCGTGGTAGCGCGCGGCCTGATTCCCTTCGTCGACATCGCCTATCAGGGTTTCGGCGAAGGCATCGCCGCGGATGGCGAGGTGGTCAGGCGTTTCGCCCAGGCCGGCGGGCCGGTGTTCGTCTCCAATTCCTTCTCGAAATCGTTTTCGCTCTACGGCGAGCGTGTCGGGGCGTTGAGCGTGGTGGCCGGCAGCGTCGAGGAGGCCGCGCGGGTACTCAGCCAGTTGAAGCGCACAATTCGAACCAACTATTCGAGCCCGCCCACGCACGGCGGCCAGATCGTGGCAGCCGTGCTGACGACTCCGGAATTGCGGGCGTTGTGGGAAAAGGAACTTGGCCAGATGCGTGAACGCATCCGCGACATGCGCAGGCAGCTGGTCGAGAAGTTGCGCGCGCGTGCTCCGCGCGCGGATTTCGGCTTCGTCATGCACCAGCGCGGGATGTTTTCCTATTCCGGCCTGTCAAAGAGCCAGGTTGCCAGATTGCGCGAGGAGTTCTCGGTGTACGCCATCGACAGCGGGCGCATCTGTGTGGCGGCGCTCAACTCGCGCAACGTCGACTACGTAGCGGATGCCATCGCTCGGGTGATCGGCTGATCGGCACGCCGAACAGGAAAGTAAACCGCGGCGTAACGCGGATCTTGTGCACTTGCAGGAAAGGCGTCTCGCCTACCAAAATTCCTTCGATGGACAAGTGCGGCAACGGCAGGAAATACAAACGCAGCGACTCGATCTTGACCGGCGCTTTGAGCTGCTCGGAAGCCACGCGCTCGATTTCGGGAATCAATTGCCCCAAGGGCAGGACGAAAGGAACAACCAGCAGAAG
>JBOIFZ010000354.1:0-7542 GCA_050741735.1 Burkholderiales bacterium | reverse complement strand
CCGATGTATTACTCACCCGTTCGCCGCTCGCCGCCAGGGTTGCCCCCGCGCTGCCGCTCGACTTGCATGTGTAAAGCATTCCGCCAGCGTTCAATCTGAGCCAGGATCAAACTCTTCAGTTCAATCCCTCGTTTGTGCCAATCCCCAAATTACCAAGATCAGCTGTGCTCACTCAAAGCAATTCACAAATACAAACTTACTTACGCGTGAGCACTTCTGCTACCAAAAGCTTACCTCGTGAGGCGGCTTGCCCCGACTCTCTTCCAAGAACCAGGACCGGGCGATAACCCACCCTCCTCACGCAAGCGCTCCCTTTACACGAAGCACCCACACGCATCGGCTGTTTGATTTTTAAAGAGCGACGCCGTTACCGGCGGCCGTTTCCGGCGAAGGTGCGCATTATACGGATCAACCCCCTCCGGTCAACACTTTTCAGGGAATTTTTGCTGTCGGAACAGACGGTCTTACCGGGGCTGCGCCTGTCCCGGGTCTCCGCCTCAGGACAGCAGAACTTTCGCGAACTTTCGCTTGCCGACTTGAAGGACGAACGGTCCGCCAGGGGCCAGCTTGAGCGCCTTGTCGCTGACTTTCTCTCCGTTCATTTTGACCCCGCCCTGATCAATCAGGCGAATCGCCTCGGAGGTACTGGCGGTCAGGCCGGCTTGCTTCAGCACCTGATAGAAGAGCATAGGTTCGCCCCCTGTCAGTAACGTAACCTCCGGGATGTTGTCAGGGATCTCGCCCTGTTTGAAGCGCGCCTCGAAGTCGGCAAGCGCCTTGTCCGCCGCCGCCCGGTCGTGGAAACGCGCCACGATTTCCCGGGCGAAGTTCACCTTGACGTCGCGCGGATTCCGGCCCGCCTCCACCTCTTGCTTCCATTTTCTGATGACCGCGAGCGACTCGAAGGACAGTAGTTCGATGTAGCGCCACATAAGCTCGTCGGAAATCGACATGAGCTTGCCGAAAATCTGCTCGGGACTTTCGGTGATGCCTATATAGTTGCCGAGCGACTTGGACATCTTGTTGACGCCGCCCAGCCCTTCCAGCAACGGCATGGTGAGAACGCACTGCGGCGGCTGCCCCCAGTGCTTCTGCAGCTCACGTCCTATCAGCAGGTTGAACTTCTGGTCGATGCCGCCAAGTTCCATGTCGGCACGCATCACCACCGAGTCGTAACCCTGCACCAGCGGATACAGGAATTCATGAATCGCGATCGGCTGGTTGCTCTTGTAGCGCCTGCCGAAGTCGTCGCGCTCGAGCATGCGCGCCACCGTATGCGTCGCGGCAAGCTTGACCATGTCGGCCGCGCTGAGCTTGTCCATCCAGCTCGAGTTGAAGCAGACCTCGGTCTTCTTGGGATCGAGGATCTTGAACACCTGCGTGGTATAGGTTTCCGCGTTCCGAGCGATCTGCTCGCGGGCGAGGGGCGGGCGGGTCGCATTCTTGCCGGTGGGATCGCCGATCATCCCCGTGAAGTCGCCGATAAGGAACAGTATGTGATGGTCAAGATCCTGCAACTGCCGCATTTTGTTGATAAGCACGGTGTGCCCGAGATGCAGGTCGGGCGCGGTTGGGTCGAACCCGGCCTTCACCCGCAGCGGACGACCGGACTTGAGTTTATCCACGAGTTCTTGCTCGACCAGCAGCTCTTCGCTGCCGCGTCTGATGATTTCCAGTTGTTCTTTGATTCCCATGATCAGTTTGCGGTGATGCCTCTGGTATCCAACCGGCCAGTAACGGGACCGATTACCTCCAAATGCAACCATGTGATCTGGAACGCTAGTTGCCGTTAGTGAGTTTCGCCCAGCGGGGGATTCTGCTAAGCTCCGCGCCAATTTATCCAGAATACGAACGCATGTTATTGAAGAAAGAAGAGATTCTAGCGCAAAAGCTGCGGCTCCAGGTTCGCCAGACACGGCTACATTGGCCACTTGTGGTCGCCGCTTTGCCGTTTTTCGGCGTGGTGGCCGCCTTCGGTATCGCGCCAGACACCGTCCCGGAGCCGATCGAACTGCAACACGTCGTCGAAGACATCGCGCTGCCTTCCGCGCCTTCAACTGGTACCGATGATCTCGCCCGGTTCTGGCGCGAAGAACACATTCAGCGCGGCGATACCGTGGCCTCCGTTCTGGCGCGCCTGAATGTGAACGATCCGGCCGCGGTCGCATACCTGCTTCAGGCCAAGGACGTCCGTTCTCTTTACCAACTGATCCCCGGCCGCAGCATTCGCGTGGTCACCACCGAAGTCGGCGGTCTGGAGTCACTTTCCTACGTCAACAGCAACGGCCGCCGTCTGCACGTAAAGCGCAGCGAATTCGGCTTTTCGGCCTCCAACGAAGTACCGCCGACTGAGCACTGGGTGATGCAGAGCTCGGGCAAGATCGAGACGTCATTGTTTGCCGCGACCGACGTCGCGGGTGTTCCCGAAATGGTCGCGGTTCAACTTGCCGAAATTTTCTCCAGCGATGTCGATTTTCACCGTGATCTGCGGCGCGGCGACCGCTTCTCGGTAGTCTACGAAGCGCTGGCCGCGGACGGTGAGTTGGTCGGATTCGGCCGTGTCCTGTCGGCCGAGTTCGTCAACCAAGGCAACGGGTTCCGCGCGGTTTACTTCCGTGATGCCCGGGGGCGCAGCGGCTACTACACGCCGGACGGACGCAACATGCGCAAGGCATTCCTGCGTACGCCGATCGAGTTCTCGCGCGTAACCTCGGGTTTCTCCAATTCGCGCTTCCATCCGCTGCTGAAGACCTGGCGCGCCCACAAAGGCATCGACTACGGCGCGCCCACCGGCACCCGCGTTCGTGCAACAGCCGATGGTTACGTCACGTTCGCCGGTCGCAAGGGCGGTTACGGAAACGTGGTGACCGTGCGTCATTCCAACGGTTATACCACTTTGTATGCGCATCTTTCGGGGTTGGCGCAAGGAGTGCGTCAGGGCAGGCGCGTAATCCAGGGTGAAGTCGTAGGCTTGGTCGGCAGCACCGGACTGGCCACTGGCTCTCACCTGCACTACGAGTTTCACGTAAACGGCGTCCACCAGAATCCGATGCGGCTGGCGATGCCTCCGGGCCCGCCGATCACCGCGCAACTGCGTCCCGAGTTCGAAGAAGCAGCCCGGCCTCTCTTCGCGCGGCTCGACATGCTGCGCGAAACCAATCTCGCCCGCCTGGACTGAAGCGCGCATCATTCCACCTGCAGCCCGCGGCCCGTTGCCCTGATAGACTCGGCAATCATGGCCGGTAAAGAGCGTTTCATCGGGTTGATGTCCGGAACGAGTCTGGACGGTGTCGATGGCGTCCTGATGGATTTCTCAGTGAACGCAAACCGGGTCATCGGCGATGTGTTCATCCCTTACGACGACCGCCTGCGCGCCCAACTTCTTGCCCTGCACCAGCCACATACCGGGGAGCTGCATGACGCGGCCGTTCTCGGAAATCAACTGGCAGAGATGTATGCGCAAGCAGTCGACAAGTTGCTTCGCAAGACCAAGATCGTCCGCCAAGACATCGTCGCGATCGGCTGCCACGGGCAGACGATCCGGCATCGTCCCGACGCCGGCTACACCATACAACTGGGCAATGGCGCGCTGCTTGCCGAACTCAGCAGCATTACGGTCGTGTGTGATTTTCGCAGTCGCGACATCGCCGCCGGCGGTGAAGGCGCACCGCTGGTGGCGGCATTCCATGCTGCCGTGTTTTCCCATCCGTCCGTGCATCGCGTCGTCGTCAACATCGGCGGGATCGCCAACCTGAGCGATCTTCCACCGTCCGCAGACGTGCGCGGATTCGACACGGGGCCGGGCAACGCGCTGATGGACGCCTGGATTCAGCGTCACCTCGGCAAACCCTTCGACAAGGACGGCGCTTGGGCGCAAAGCGGATGCCCGGACGGCAAACTGCTGAACACGCTGATGGCGCACGAATTTTTCTCGCGCAAGCCGCCCAAGAGCACCGGGCGCGAAACCTTCCATCTCTCATGGGTGGAGCGGTATTTGTCCGGGCGCGAAAGGCCCGAGGATGTTCAGGCGACGCTGCTGGGGCTTACCGCGACCAGCATCGCCCGTAGCGTCCGGTCGTACTGTGCCGGCACGACAGAGGTCTATCTTTGCGGTGGCGGAGCGAAAAATGGTGCACTGAATGCCGTCCTGAAAGCGATGTTGCCGGGAGTGCTCATCGCGCGCACCGACGAACTCGGTGTCGGCGCCGATTGGGTGGAAGCGTGTGCGTTTGCATGGCTCGCGCATCAGGCATTACAGCGACGGCCGGGGAACCTTCCCGCGGTCACCGGTGCCAGGGGGCTGCGGATACTTGGCGCGATCTATCCGAACTGAACAAAAAAAGGGCGGCATTACATGCCACCCTTGTTCTGAAGGAAGCTGTAGCTACGCGGAGAAGGAGGACCCGCAGCCGCAGGTTGACGTGGCGTTCGGATTCTTGATCACGAACTGCGCGCCTTCGATGCCTTCCTGATAGTCGATCTCTGCACCCGCCAGGTATTGGAAGCTCATCGCGTCGATCAAAAGCATCACGCCGTTCTTTTCCATCGACGTGTCGTCTTCATTGACGGCGTCGTCGAAGGTGAATCCATATTGAAAGCCCGAACAGCCGCCGCCGGTTACGAAAACCCGGAGTTTTAGGTCGGGATTGCCTTCCTCGTCGATCAGCTCCTTGACCTTGGTGGCCGCGCTGTCGGTGAAGACCAACGGCGACGGCATCTCTGTCACAGCATTCATTTCGCGCTCCTGCTGACGAATTCCACAAAAATCATTATCTGGCTCAGCCACCCGGGGGTCAATCGCCGCTAGACCCCTTTAACGACACGACTTTCTGTGCCTTGTCGTCGTCCTGGTGCGCCAACCTGCCCTGTACCACCGCACCTAGCTGAATTTCCAGCGTCTTGTAATGCACGTCTCCTGTGACATTCGATTTTGGCTGCAGTTCGACGTATTCGGCGCCATGCACCGGGCCAATGACGGTCCCATTGATCACAGCATGGGAGACGCGTATCTCCCCCTCAATTTGGGCCTTTTCGCTCAAAACCAAGGTGCTGGGCTGATCATCCGTGGCGGCGACGTTGCCGCGCACACGTCCATCCACCCGAAGGCCGCCGGTGAAGGAAATATTGCCCTCGACGACAGTACCGGAGCCGATCAGGCTGTCGATCCGATTCTGCGGTTTGCTGGGTTTCGCTCCGAACATTGATGTACCCCGCTCACGATAAGGTGACGGACTGCGTGGATACCGGCGTCGGATTGCCGTTCTCCAACACGCGCACTTGCACCTTTTTTACGACAGCGCCGGGCGCAACCATGAACGTCCCCTCGACGCGTTGATAGAACTTGAAGACCAGATTATACGCCTGCGTGGACTCGCCCTCGCGCGGGAGGCTGATCACTTCCGCTTTGCCGCCTTCTTCGAGGTCGACGATGAACTGGATATGCCCGCGGAATTCCCGCACCCGCTGCTTCGATTGCACGATCAGCAGCCGATAGCGATACTCACCCGGCAGGGCATCCGGCTGGACGCGAAAGCGATTGACGCTGACACCACCCGGCTCGCTCCCGGATGCCATAAGAGTCTGGAAAAACGCCAGGTCTTCCTTCAGCAGCGCGTTCTCTTCGGCAAGCGTGCGAATCTGAGCGGACAGGTTGCCGTGGGTCGCTAGCTCGATCTGCAACTGCCGTTCTGCCGCCGCGATCTCGCGCCGTAAGGCGGCATTCTCATCCTTCAGGTTCGAATTGAGATCCTCGAGACGTGCCTTTTCTCGCTGCGCCTCGCCCTGATCGAAGCCCGCGTATTGCCGGCCGAAATCGTAGGTCGACCAGGCAACGCCGAGCGCCAGCCCCGAGACGACCATGATCGACAGCCAGCGCCAATACCATGGGACGTGCGTGTGAATCGCCACCCGCGGCGCGGCAATGCCGAAGCGGCGCTTGATGGTTCGTATCAGCGTCACGGCAGCAAAGCCACGTGTTCGATTCCGGTGGCCTCGGACAGATCGAACATGAGGTTCATGTTCTGCACCGCCTGGCCGGCCGCGCCTTTCACCAGATTGTCGATTACCGACAGCACCACGACGGTATCGCCGCCACCCGGCCGATGCACGGCAATGCGGCAGACGTTCGCGCCCCTGACTGAACGCGTGTCCGGATGGCTACCGGGTGGCAACACATCGACAAACGGCTCGGCTGCGTAGCGCCTTTCGTAAAGCGCCTGTACTTCGACCTCCTTGGTTAAACGTCCGTACAGCGTGGCATGAATCCCGCGGATCGCCGGAGTCAGATGGGGCACAAAGGTCAGGCCGACCTTCTTGCCGGCAGCCCGGCTGAGCCCTTGCACAATTTCCGGCAGGTGACGATGCCCGGGTACCCCGTAAGCCTTGAAATTGTCGGATGCCTCGGAGAACAGGATGTGGACCTCCGCCTTCCTGCCCGCCCCGCTGACGCCTGATTTTGCATCGGCGATAAGATGTTCGATATCCACCACGCCGGCCTCGACCAGCGGGAGAAAGCCAAGCTGAACCGAGGTGGGATAACAGCCCGGGTTGGCAACCACGCGTGCCTTTTTGATCAGATCGCGGTTCACTTCGGGGAGTCCGTACACCGCCTCGGCCACGATCTCGGGGCAGGCGTGGGTCATGCCGTACCACTTTTGCCATTCGGCGATGTCCTTGATGCGAAAATCCGCGGCGATGTCGATCACGCGTGCGCCGGCCTCGAGCAACGCCGGCGTCTGCTCCATCGCTACGCCGTTCGGCGTGGCGAAGAACACGACGTCGCATTTCTCCAAATGTGCCGCTGCCGGATCCGAAAATTTCAGCGCCACCCGCTTTCGCAGGCTAGGAAACAAGTCTGCCACCAGCATGCCGGCTTCTTTCCGCGAGGTAATGGCGGCGAGCTCGACCCCGGGGTGGGTCGCCAGGATTCTCAGCAATTCAACACCGGCATAGCCGGTGCCGCCAACAATGCCTACTTTTATCATTTTCTCCAAGGACTTATACCATGTTTCGATAATATCGCCATACCCGATGCCGGTGCAAACAAAAAAGCCGCCCTGTGGGCGGCTTTTTTTAATGATGCCAGTGCTCAACGCTTCGAGAACTGTTTGCGTCGGCGCGCCTTGTGCAGGCCGACCTTTTTCCGCTCAACCTCTCGCGCATCCCGGGTGATCAACCCCGCCTTGCTGAGCACCGGCTTGAGCGACGCGTCGTAATCGACCAGTGCTCTGGCGATGCCGTGCCGGACCGCGCCCGCCTGGCCGGATTCGCCGCCGCCATCCACATTGATGAGGATGTCGAAGGTGTTCAGGTGATTGGTCAGTTCCAGCGGTTGGCGCACCACCATGCGGCCGGTTTCACGGGAGAAGAACTCGTCCACCGGCTTGTCATTGACGACGATGCTGCCCTTGCCCGGCTTGATGAATACGCGCGCGACCGCACTCTTGCGGCGGCCGGTGCCATAGTTGTATGGAGTTGCCATGTATCCGTCCTAGAAATTCAGTGCTTGCGGCTGTTGCGCGGCGTGCGGGTGCTCGTCATCGG
>JBOIFZ010000353.1:0-3420 GCA_050741735.1 Burkholderiales bacterium | reverse complement strand
CGAGGATCATTTGCGCCTCGATCAGTCCGCTTTTGTGCCCCTTGGGCAGGTCGATCTGGGTGACGTCGCCGGTGACTACCGCCTTGCTACCGAAGCCCATGCGGGTAAGGAACATCTTCATTTGCTCTGGGGTGGTGTTCTGCGCCTCGTCGAGAATGATGAAGGAGTGATTGAGCGTGCGGCCGCGCATGTAGGCGAGCGGCGCGATCTCGATCGATCCGCGCTCGAATAATTTGCCGACTTTCTCGAAGCCCATCAGGTCGTAGAGCGCGTCGTAGAGCGGCCGCAGATAAGGATCTACTTTCTGCGCCATGTCTCCGGGCAGGAAACCAAGACGTTCGCCGGCTTCGACGGCGGGGCGCACCAGCACGATCCGCTTCACGGTATCGCGCTCGAACGCGTCCACCGCGCAGGCCACCGCGAGATAGGTCTTGCCGGTGCCGGCGGGGCCGATGCCGAAAGTGATGTCGTACTCCTTGATCTGCCGGATGTACTGCACCTGGCGCGGGGTGCGTCCGTGCAAGTCCCGGCGCCGCGTGTGCAGCACCAGCGCTTCGTCTGCTGCCAACGGGTTCGGTCCACGTGCGACCTCGATCAAGCCGAGCTGGATCTCTTCGAGGCTCAGATTGCGGTTCGCCTGTTCATAAAAACGCTGCAGAGCCTCGGCGGCCAGCCTGGTCCGCGCGTCGATGCCGGAGACGCTGAAGTTCTCTCCGCGGCGCGCGATGGACACTTCGAGCGCGGTTTCGATCTGCCTGAGGTTCTCGTCGAGCGCGCCACACAGGTTGGCGAGGCGCTCGTTGTCAACGGGGGAGAAAGAAAGTTCGAAGGGCTTCAAACAGCTTCTTTTACCGGCATTTCGCCGCGCAGCGAATGCGACATCGCCGTCGTGATGCGTACGTCCGTCATCTGCCCGACGAGGCGCTGCGGGCCGCGAAAATTGACCATGAGATTGTTGCTGGTGCGGCCCGCCAGTTCTTCCGGGTTCTTCTTGGCAGGCCCCTCGACCAGGATGCGCTCGATCGAACCGACCATGCGGCTGCTGATCGCCAGCGCCTGCGCTTCGAGTCGTGCCTGCAGGCGTGCGAGGCGTGCCTGCTTGGTTGCCTGCGGGACCTGGTTGGACAGACTTGCGGCCGGTGTGCCGGGGCGTGGGCTGTACATGAAGCTGAAGCTCGAATCGAAACCGATGTCCTCGACCAGCTGCAGGGTTTGCTCGAAGTCTTCGTCGGTCTCGCCGGGAAATCCGACTATGAAGTCGGAGGAGATGGCAGCGTCCGGCCGTGCTGCGCGCAGGCGGCGGATGATGGATTTGTATTCCAGTGCGGTGTAACCGCGCTTCATTGCGGAAAGCACCCGGTCCGAGCCGGACTGCACCGGCAGATGCACGTGGCTCACCAGTTGCGGGATCCTGGCGTGGGCCCCGATCAGGCGCTCGGAGAAGTCCTTTGGATGCGAAGTGGTATAACGCAGGCGCTCGATGCCCGGGAGTTCGGCGAGGTAGTCGAGCAACAGGGCAAAGTCGGCAACTTCGGCGTCGCTCATGCTGCCGCGATAGGCATTGACGTTCTGTCCGAGCAACGTGATCTCCTTCACGCCCTGCTCCGCCAGCCCGGCCGCTTCGGTTAGCACATCGTCGAACGGACGCGAGACTTCTTCGCCGCGCGTGAAGGGCACCACGCAGAAACTGCAATACTTGCTGCAGCCTTCCATGATCGAGACGAAGGCCGTGCACCCCTCGACTCTGGCCGGCGGCAGGTTGTCGAATTTTTCGATTTCGGGAAAGGAGATGTCCACCTGCGGCTTGCCGCTGCTGCGCCGCGCCCGGATCATCTGCGGCAACCGGTGCAGGGTCTGCGGGCCGAAGACCAGGTCGACGTAAGGTGCGCGTGCAACGATCGCCGCGCCCTCCTGGCTGGCGACGCAGCCGCCAACGCCGATGATGAGCCCGGGCCGGGCCTGCTTCAGAGGCCGAATACGCCCGAGGTCGTGGAACACTTTTTCCTGGGCCTTCTCGCGCACCGAGCAGGTGTTGAACAGAATGACGTCGGCCTGTTCGGGGTCGTCGGTGGTTTCGAAACCCTCCGCGGCGGCGAGCACGTCCGCCATCTTGTCCGAGTCGTACGCGTTCATCTGACAGCCAAAAGTTCGGATGTAGAGCTTTTTCATTGCCGGTTTAACTGCTGCTTTCCGCCGCCTCGCGCTTCTTCCTCTCCTCCTCTTCCAGTTTTTTCTTGTCCGCCGCCTCGCGCTTCTTCCTCTCCTCCTCTTCCAGCTTTTTCTTGTCCGCCTCGTCCAGCTTCGACAACTTGTATTTTGCAGCCTCCGCCGGTGTCAGCAACCAGATCGCCGACAACTGGCCGTTCATGTCGACCGCATACATGATCTGCGCAGTCTGCTGCTGCAGCGATACCGGCATGATAATCAGGTTCTGCTGGCTGAAGATGCGCCCGCCTGCCGACATCCGGTAGGACCTGCTGCCGATCTTGTAGAGTGGGTACTGGTGTGCCTTCAGTTCGCCCCGATTGGCGTTGGGCGGGAACATGCGCTCGAGTGCGGCAGATGGTGCCGCGATCAGGGACGACATGACAATCGCGCAGGCAGCGAAGACATTACGCATAATTGGTCGCGGCGAAGGGCGCTCAGCAGATGCAACGGGAGACGAAACATGAACCCCGGACCAGGACATCGTGATGCACCGCCCAGTGTTGAACCCGAATCCTCGACTGCGCCCAACCATAAGGGAATCAGGAAGTTAAAAGTCTACCGCGTTTGCGGCGGCTTGTGGGAAGCTGGCCGGCCTCGCGCAGCGGCGGGATACCCGGGCGCACGCGCAGTCCCGGCGCCAAAAGGACCAAGGGCGGGCTTGCATCGCTGTAAGCCCTCCGTCCCGTGCCGCATTGTCCTGGTGGTGATAGGTGGACTTGAACCACCGACCCCAGCATTATGAGTGCTGTGCTCTAACCAGCTGAGCTATATCACCGGAAACCTGTCGGTCCTCCTTCTGCAGCGGGGAGGAAAAGGGAGCGAAAGGTTACTGACGGCCCCCTGCATTGTCAAGGCAGCAACCGCGCTGGGACGCGCGCCCACGCCGACGTAGTAGACTGGCCGCATGAAGGTCGACATCGCCATTGTCGGCGGAGGACTGGTCGGGGGCGGCCTTGCCCGTGCGCTTTGCGGCAGCGGATTGAGCCTCGCGCTCATCGAGCCGAGAGCGTCGCGACCGCTGCCCGCAACCGGCTTCGACTTGCGCGTCTACGCGCTCAATCCGCGCAGCGTACGCTGCCTCAAGGGCTGGGGCGTATGGCCGCGGCTCGCACAGGAGCGTGTTGCGTCGGTGCGGGAAATGCTGGTATTCGGCGATGACGGTTGCTCGAAGCTCGAGTTCAGCGCGTATCGTAACGGCGTCTTCGAGCTTGC
>JBOIFZ010000352.1:0-8070 GCA_050741735.1 Burkholderiales bacterium | reverse complement strand
CATTTAACATAATATACATTATGCGCAATGATCGAGACTCTTCGGGGGGTCGCCGAGTGGAAGCACCCTGGAGTTCGGCGTATCCAAGTGGTCTCCAAAACGAGATAAGCCGGGAGATTCCCGTCCTTTCCTCATCAGGCCCGCCGCTAGTAGTTACCGGCGCAACACGTCTATGCCCAGGTTCC
The DNA here is from genome assembly GCA_050741735.1 of Burkholderiales bacterium. Classification (GTDB taxonomy): domain Bacteria; phylum Pseudomonadota; class Gammaproteobacteria; order Burkholderiales; family JACQAP01; genus JACQAP01. The sequence goes on along the minus strand of JBOIFZ010000352.1, from coordinate 7,885 downwards.
GATCTCAATTGTCGCGCTCGTTCGACGCATATGCCGCCGCTTTCCCGGTCGCTGCGCATCCAACAACTGGCCGGTAGAACCGAGAATTCAGGCGGCGTTCTTGAACAACTCGAAGAAATTGGTGGTCGTTGCGGTGGCCACGGCTTCTACCGAAACCCCTTTCAGGCGTGCCACTTCCTCGGCGACAAAACGGACATATGCGGGTTGGTTGGTCCTGCCGCGGTAAGGAACGGGAGCCAGATAAGGCGAATCGGTCTCGATCAGCATGTGTTCCAGCGGCACCTCGCGTGCCACCGCCTTGAGCGCGAGAGCGTTCTTGAACGTGACGATGCCGGAGAAAGATATGAGGAAGTTCATCTCCATGGCCACGTCCGCGACAGCCTGGGTCTCAGTGAAACAGTGCATCACGCCACCGCATTCGGCCGCGTTTTCTTCCTTCATGATTTGGAACGTGTCTGCGGCGGCTTCCCGCATATGGATGATGAGCGGCTTTCCGCACTCGCGGGCTGCCCGGATATGACGACGGAAACGTTCCCGCTGCCACTCCAGATCGCCTTCAAGCCGGTAATAGTCGAGTCCCGTTTCACCGATTGCGACGACCCGGGGATGTGCAGCCAACGCGACCAGGCGACCGATGTCGGGCTCCTCGCCGCCCTGATCGTCCGGGTGCACCCCGACCGAAGCAAAGACGTTGGAAAAGCGCTCGGCGATCGACAGAACCTGGGGAAGGGTTTCGAGGTTGACCGAAACGCACAACGCGTGCGTCACGGCATTCGACTGCATCGCCGCGACCACACCGCCAAGGTCGGCCGCGAACTCAGGGAAATTGATATGGCAGTGAGAATCTACGAACAAATTTTGTTTTTATATTAATTGGATGAGTTCATTATTTCATCTTCTTTCTCATATCGTTTGAGTCGGGCAGTTGATCTTCATTTGACCGCCCGACAGCTTCAAGATCTTGTTACGGCGGCGGTGGTCGTTCTCGGGTCAATCGTTATGGAAGCCGGTTTGTGCCTCCGTACTCACGTGCCAGGATAGCCCGACAGCAGACTTTCCATAGCCAGCCGCTTGTTCAACGGGTGCTGGGCCGCACGGCCGTATTGTAGTACCGAGTCGTACCAGACCATGAGTACCTGCGCGGGCAGCTTACTCGCCAGCGGCTCCAGGGCTGCTGCGTAATCGGGGTGGTAGCGGACCGTTCCTCCGGATTTGAGCGAGACCAGATCGTAAGCCCACTGTGACAGCAGCCTGGCTACCACTGGCCCGTCGATCGGTTCGGCGCGATCCGCAGCGGCCAAAGGATCGAAATCGGGACGGGCCAGCTCATCGAGCAGCGCCTTGCGCTGATTCCAGAACTCCACGTCTCCGGCCCTCTCCATTGCTGCCAGAGGAGCATAGCCCCCCTGCGCCAACGCCAACAGGGGATGTTCTATCCCCTGCCCCTTCAGCCAGTCCAACGCGGCATCGGGCGCCGGCACGCCAAACGGCACCTGGAAACAGCGGCTGCGTATGGTTGGCAGCACGCGGTCGAACCGGTGGCTGACGAGCACGAAATAAGTCGCGCTGCCCGGCGGTTCCTCGAGCATCTTGAGCAACGCGTTGGCCGCGCTCGGATGCATCGCTTCCGCAGGTGTGATGACGATGACCTTGGCGCGCCCTCGATGCGCGGTGGTGGCGACGAAATCGGCCAGGTCACGGATCGCATTTACAGGAATCTGGCGGCTCGGTTTTTTTGCCGGCGTTGCCGATTCCTCCTCCGATGACTCAGTGGCCTGCGCGTCTTCCTGTCCTGATTCGACGATGCGCAGATCGGGATGATTGCCGACGTCGTACAAATGACAGGAGGGGCACGTTCCGCAAGCCCCCTTTCCTGCACGTTCGGCTTCGCAAAGCAGGGCCTTGGCAAGAAACAGCGCCGTCGTTCTCTTCCCCAGCCCCGCCTGGCCGCTGAGCAAAAGCGCATGCGGCATCGCCGAAACGGTTGCCGGCAATCTTTCAAGCGCCGGCTTGATCCACGGAAAGTCTATTTTTTCCATACGGCCAGGAGTCGCTGCTCAATTTCTCGCTGGATATCAGCAATGGGCTTGCTGCCATCGATTCTGACCATCCGGTTGGGACACTGCTGCAAGCGCTCGAGGTAGGCATTGCGCACCCTGCTGAAAAATTCAACGTCTTCACGTTCGAACCGGTCCGGCGACCTGATGCGGGCGACCCGGCTTTGTCCGAGTTCGGCGCTGACATCGAAAAGCAGCGTCAGGTCCGGCTGCAGATCCGGATGAACCCAGCGTTCAAGTGCTTTCAATTTGTCCTTCACGACCCCGCGTCCGCCGCCCTGATAGGCAAAGCTGGCATCGGTAAAGCGGTCGCACAGGACCCAGTCGCCTCGCCGCAGCGCCGGATTGATCACGTCTTCAACGTGTTGGCGCCTGGCCGTGAACATCATCAGCGCTTCGGTTTCGGGGTGTATCGGCTGTTCGCCGGCGAGCAGTATCCGGCGAAGTTGCTCACCGAGGACGGTTCCGCCGGGTTCGCGGGTCACGATCAGGCCGACGTCGTGCCCACGCAGGAAATCGGCGGCCCAGGCCAGGTGTGTGCTCTTCCCTGCCCCGTCGATGCCTTCGAAAGTAATGAACTTGCCGCGCTTCACTGCGATCGCTGGTACCTGTTCACGGCACGGTTGTGCTCTGCCAGCGTCGAGGAGAAATCATGGCTGCCGTCGCCACGGGCGACAAAGTAGAGCACCGGGCTCTGCGCTGGGTTCAATGTGGCCTGGATGGATGCTTCACCGGGCATGGCGATCGGCGTCGGCGGAAGCCCGTAGCGGGTATAGGTATTGTAGCTCTGGTCGGTTTCGAGATCGCGGCGGCGCAGGTTGCCGTCGAATGACGCACCCAGCCCATAGATCACCGAAGGATCGGTTTGCAGACGCATGCGCCGTTTCAAACGATTGACGAATACGGCCGCGACCATGTCACGTTCGTCGGCCCGGCCGGTTTCCTTTTCCACAATCGACGCCAGGATAAGCGCTTCGTATACATTGGCAACCGGCAGGCCCTTGGCTCGTTGTTCCCAAAGCGCTTCGAGCTTCGTCCGCATCCTCAGGTGAGCCTGCCTGAGGATCGTCAGGTCGCTGATACCTGCGGCGAAGTAATAGGTATCCGGGAAGAACAGCCCCTCGGGGGATTTTTCCTCGAGTCCGAGGCTTTCCAGAATTTGCGCATCGGACCGTCCCGCGCTGTCGTGCTTCACGGCAGGATGTTGATCGAGCGCATTGCGCATTTGCCGGAAGGTCCAGCCCTCGATGAACCGAAGTTCCGACTGGGCAAAATGACCACTGACGATCTTGTCGAGCAGCCGGTGCGGCGTGACCCTGGTGCCGACACTATAGCTGCCAGCCTTGATGTTGCCTGAGTTTCCGAGCAGACGCGCGAGCACCAGAAAGCTCCAGCTGTCGGAAATCAGGCCCGCATTCTCGAACTGCTCCGCCACGCTGCGCAGGCTGCTGCCGTGATCCACGTTGAAATGACGCGCCTGCGGCGCGACTTCGACCGGCGTCAGCGCGAAATAACCGAGCCAGCAGGCGGCGCCGATCGCCGCGAGCACGCCGAAGAAAACCAGCGTCCGCAACAGGCGCATGAGCGTCCATTTCGATCGAGGCAGAAAAAGATTCTTGCGCTTTGCCATGCTGAGGGTGATCACCTCAACGTCATATTCGCCATCTCCAGGACGTCCGCGGCTGACGCAGGGTCAACCGGCCGGCGCCGTCGGGGGACGCTTCCGGCAGTGTTCAGACCGCGCGGAAAATCAGCGTGCCGTTGGTCCCGCCGAATCCGAAGGAATTCGACATGGCAACCTTGATATTCATCGGGCGTGCGGTGTTCGGCACGTAATCGAGGTCGCACTGAGGGTCTTGATTGAACAAATTGATGGTCGGCGGAGCCACCTGGTCCCGAATTGCCAGTACGGAAAAAATCGCTTCCACTCCGCCGGCAGCGCCGAGCAGGTGTCCGGTCGCCGACTTGGTCGAACTGACCGCAAGACGTTTGGCGTGTTCGCCGAAGCAGCGCTTCACCGCAACAGTCTCGGCTAAGTCGCCCAGCGGCGTCGAGGTGCCGTGGGCATTGATGTAATCCACCTGTTCCGGATTGATGCCGGCATTTCGCATTGCGTTGAGCATGCCGCGCGCGGCGCCTTCGCCATCCTCGCAGGGCGCAGTGATGTGGTGCGCATCGGCGCTCACGCCGTAACCGGCAAGCTCGCAGTAGATTCTGGCGCCGCGTGCCCTGGCGTGTTCCAGTTCCTCCAGCACCAGCACTCCGGCGCCCTCACCCAGCACGAAGCCGTCGCGGTCCTTGTCCCAGGGACGGCTCGCCGTCGCCGGATCGTCGTTACGCGTGCTGAGTGCGCGCGCCGCCGAGAATCCTCCAACGCCCAGCGAACACAACGCGGCTTCGGATCCGCCCGCAACCATGACGTCGGCATCACCGTACTCGATCAGCCGCGCCGAGTCGCCCAGGCAATGATTCGCGGTCGTGCACGCGGTGACCATCGCCAGGCACGGCCCCTTGAAACCGTACATGATCGAAAGGTTTCCCGAAATCATGTTGATGATCGCGCCGGGGATGAAAAACGGGGAGATCTTGCGCGCGCCGCCTTCGATCATGGCCCGGTGGGTTTCCTCGATCAGCGGCAGTCCGCCGATTCCCGAACCGATATTCAAGCCGATGCGCTCGGCGTTCTTCGGATTGGCCTCGAGCCCGGCGTCGCGGATCGCCTCCACCGCAGCGGCAATGCCGTAATGGATGAAAACATCCACACGCCGAGCTTCTTTCGGCGACAGCACCTGGCCGACGTCGAAATTCTTTACCTCGCCGGCGATCTGGGATGCAAAAGGGCTGGCGTCAAAACGGGTGATCCGGGTGATCCCGGACTTGCCCGCCTGGATGTTGGTCCAGGCCTCCTTGACGCTGTTCCCGACCGGGCAAACGGTCCCCAGGCCGGTGACTACGACTCGGCGCCTAGACAACGGCACTCCGGAAAAAGAGGAAAGAAGGCGTGATTAGTTGAGATGCGCCTTGATGTAATCAGTGGCCTGCTGAACGGAAGTGATCTTTTCCGCCTCTTCGTCGGGGATCTCGCACTCGAACTCTTCTTCAAGCGCCATCACCAGTTCGACGGTGTCGAGGGAATCGGCTCCGAGGTCGTCGACGAACGTGGATTCATTCTTCACGTCCGCCTCGTTCACGCCCAGCTGCTCGGCAACGATTTTTTTCACGCGCTGTTCTACGGATTCCATTAATGTCCCTTCCCTTTACTTGAAGATGCAGTAACGTGTCTGACCGCCGCCGCCCCGGAGGGGCACCTGCAACGGCGAAAAACACGCGCGTTAGTCTACCAAAATTGCAAGGCTTCCGGAGTCAATCCATGTACATGCCACCGTTGACATGCAGGGTACTTCCAGTGACATAGGCGGCGCCCTCGGACGCGAGAAACACCACCGCCGCCGCCACTTCCTGCGGCTGCCCGAATCGGGCCAATGGCACATGCGCCAGCAGCGCAGTCTTGCTCTCCTCCGGCAACCCGCGCGTCATGTCGGTTTCAATGAAACCGGGCGCAACGCAGTTTACAGTGATGTTGCGGCTGCCCACTTCACGTGCAAGTGACTTGCTGAATCCGACTATCCCGGCCTTGGCTGCAGCGTAATTCACCTGCCCCGGGTTGCCCATCGAGCCCACCACCGAGGTAATGTTGATGATGCGCCCGGATCGCGCTTTCATCATGGGGCGGATTACCAGCTTGCTCAAGCGGTACACCGACTTCAGGTTGGTGTCCATGATCTCGTCCCATTCGCTATCCTTCATTCTCAGCAGCAGGTTATCGCGGGTAATTCCGGCATTGTTCACGAGGATTGCGACCGAACCAAACTGTGACTCGATGTCGCCGAGCACCTGCTCCATCGCTGCGGGATCGTTGACATTGAGCTTGAGCCCGGCGCCCTTCATGCCTTGGCCGGCCAGATAAGCTGAGATTGCCGCGGCGCCAGCGTCGCTGGTGGCGGTACCCACCACCGTCGCGCCGGCCTTGCCGAGCGCAATCGCGATTGCCTGCCCGATCCCCCGGCTGGCACCAGTCACCAGCACAACTTTTCCTGCGAGCATGAACGCCTCCCCAATAGATCTATTGCAGGCTTATTTCAGCACGGACAAAGCCTGGCCGAATGCCGCGCCATCGCTGAATGAAAGAATCTGGGTTTCCGGCGCGATGCGCTTGTTCAGTCCGGCCAGCACCTTGCCGGGTCCGCATTCGACGATATGGGTAACGCCGCTCGACACCATCTGCCGCACCGTCTCCACCCAGCGCACAGGCTGAACCAGCTGGCGCACCAGCGCGTCCTTGATCGCGTCAGCCGATTCGGCACTCTTGGCATCGGCATTGTGCAGCACCGGGACCGTGCCGCGCCTGAACGACGGCGAGCCCAGTTCCTGACGCATGCGCTCGGCCGCTGGCCGCATGAGACTGCAATGCGACGGCACGCTCATCGGCAGGAGAACCGCGCGTTTCGCGCCCCTGGCTTTCGCGATTTCCATTCCACGTTCGACAGCAGTCTTGTTTCCGGCGATGACCACCTGTGCGGGCGAATTGAAATTCGCGGCCTCCGCCACTTCGTCTGGGCCGCTCGCCTCCGCACAAACGGCGCGGACCACGTCATCATCCAGACCGAGTATCGCCGCCATCGCGCCCGCGCCCGCCGGCACGGCTTCCTGCATCGCGCGGGCGCGAAACCGCGCCAGCGGCACCGCATCGGCAAAATCCAGCGCGCCGCTTGCCACCAGGGCGGTGTATTCGCCGAGGCTGTGCCCCGCCATGAACGCCGGCGCGGATCCTTCCCGCGCCTGCCACGCGCGATACAGCGCCACACCCGTCACCAGCATCACAGGCTGCGTATTGGCGGTGAGATCGAGGTCTTCCGCGGGACCCTCGGCAACAAGCTTCCAAAGATCCTGCCCCAGCAGTTTGGAAGCCTGCGCAAACGTTTCGCGTACGCGCGGCAGATCTCCGAAAGACTGCATCATGCCGACCGACTGCGAGCCCTGCCCCGGAAAGACAAATGCGATCTTCATGTCGTCGCGATCACCAGCGCAGCAACACCGCGCCCCAGGTAAATCCTCCGCCCACGCCTTCCAGCAGCAGCGTCTGGCCGGGGCGGATTCGCCCGTCGCGCACCGCTTCGTCGAGCGCCAACGGGATCGAGGCCGCCGACGTGTTGCCGTGATGATCTACGGTGGCGATGACTTTCTCGACAGGCAGACCGAGCTTTATGGCGGTCGCTTCCATGATGCGGATGTTGGCCTGGTGCGGCACGAACCAGTCCAGGTCCGACACCTTCAGCCCGGCCTGATCCAGCACTTCGTGCGCGACCTCCACGAATACCCGCACGGCGAACCTGAAAACCGGGCCCCCGTCCATGTGCACGAACGGCCTGCCCCACACCTTGCCGCCGCATACGCTGCCCGGCACCGACAGATGGTCCTTGTGGCTGCCATCGGCGTGCAGCCGCGTGGCCAGAATCCCGGGTGTGTCGCTCGCCGCCAGCACGACCGCACCGGCTCCATCGCCGAACAGCACGCAGGTGCCGCGGTCGTTCCAGTCGAGAATCCGGGAATAGACCTCAGCGCCGACCACCAGCACTTTCTTTGCCTGGCCGGCGCGAATGAAAAGATCCGCCGTACTCAGCGCATAGACGAAGCCGCTGCACACCGCCTGCAGGTCGAACGCCGGGCAGCCGACAATGCCGAGCCTGGATTGCAAGATGCACGCTGTGCTCGGGAAAATCATGTCCGGCGTGGTGGTGGCGACGATGATCATGTCGATGTCGCCCGCC
>JBOIFZ010000351.1:0-2409 GCA_050741735.1 Burkholderiales bacterium | reverse complement strand
GATCGCCGCTGGACTTCCCGCCGTGATCGCCGAAGTCAAGAAGGCCAGTCCGAGCAAAGGTGTGCTGCGGCCCGAGTTCGATCCAGTGGCGATCGCGCAGTCGTATGCGCGGCACGGGGCGGCGTGCCTTTCGGTGCTCACCGACATTCAGTTCTTCATGGGCGGTCCCGAGTATCTGGTGCAGGCGCGTGCTGCCAGCGGTTTGCCGGTCCTGCGCAAGGACTTTCTGGTCGAGCCGTACCAGGTGTACGAAGCACGGGCGATGGGTGCCGACTGCGTTCTGCTCATCGTGGCCGCACTCGACGATGCCGCAATGCGGGATCTGGAACAGGCGGCCTCGGAGTTCGGCATGTCAACGCTGGTCGAGATCCACGATGGCGAGGAACTGGATCGCGCTTTACGCCTGAAGACCCCGTTGCTTGGCATCAACAACCGCAATCTGCGCACTTTCGAGACGCGGCTGGAAACGACATTGTCGCTGCTCGGGCGGATACCCTCCGACCGGATGGCGATAACGGAAAGCGGAATCCTGTCCGCAGCCGACGTTAAGCGCATGCGACAGGCCGGGGTCAACGCGTTCCTGGTCGGCGAAGCCTTCATGCGCTCGCCTGATCCCGGTGCGGAACTGACCAGGCTGTTCGGCTGACTCTCCGGCGCACGGGCCTGAGGCGAAAGCCAACTCTCACCACGGATCCATCTCTGCGGTGAGAGTTCGGTTCCTTGTGGTAAGCATTTCTTTATTTGCGCCTTTTCCCCGGCCAAGTCGTCACTGCGATTCCGGCCTTCAAACCACTCACCAGAAAATAGATTAGCTGTCTGATATAAGCCGCTGTTTTGCGTGAAAAAGCCATTTTTCGAACGGATGGTCATTTTTGTGCACTGCGGTGTTGCAAAAGCGCAACAAGTCGGCCTGAAACCCGCGCCATTTCTGGAGAAAAGGCTTGCTCCCGGCTGTTGCACTTTGGCAGAATCGCGACAACTTCTTCTTTCCCGGGAGAGGTTAAATCGTGCGGGGCGCAGTTGCGCTTCCGCCAGGGGGGCGAGTTAACGCGCCTCACCGGCTTTAAAGCTAACTAAAAAAGGAGATCGCATGAAGAAGAGTCTAATTGCAGCAGCGGTGGCGGGCCTGTTCGCTGCACCGGCCGCGATGGCCGATGTGACCATCAGCGGCGCCATTAACATGGGCATCGCGTCTATCGATTCGGATGACTCGGTCGGGGGCACCCCGGGCGACGGCCAGGGCCTTACCAGCTTGGCGACCAACTACTCGAACATGAACGTTTCGTCGGTCGACGATATCGGCAACGGCAACAAGGTCATCCTCAACATTCAATTTGCCCTGGGTGCCTTGAACAACAACAGTGACATTAGCAACCGCAACAGCTATCTCGGCATCGAAGGCGGCTGGGGCAGCTTCAAGATGGGCACCAACGAAAACGTGTACGAGCGCTGGGCTTACGAGTCTGATCCGTTCGACGGCGCGGCGGGCATCGGCGGCAACATCCAGATGCTCGGCCAGTCCGGCCTCCATGGCAGTGATTGGTTCGAGACCGGTAACGGCCAAGCCGATGATAACGGCAGCTTCTGGCGCCGTACTGAGCACACTGTCTGGTACAACTCGCCCAACTGGAACGGCTTCACTTTCGAGGTCGACCAGACCCTGAGCGCGTATAAGACCGCAACTGTGGACCCCGTGATCACGTCGCTGGGGGCGCAGTTCAAGCCCGAGGGCGGGCGGTGGTTCGTCAACGTCGGCTTAGAAACCCATTCCGATAGCACGATGGATCTGACGGGTATTGGGTTGACCGCCACCGAAATTGTCGATGCCACGGGAACTTCGGTCGGCGGCGGCTTCGCGTTTGGTCCCGCGCTGATTACCGCTCGCTTCGAGCAACTCGAGTATGAACTTACCGATGGTTCAGCCACGGTGAAGCGAGACCACGTGTGGGTCGGCTTGAAGTGGACCCTGGCGAGCGGCTATGTCGCTGCCTCGATCGGCCAGGCCGACGAACTGCAGGTAGAAGGCGCGACGCCCTCACCGGACAGCGGGTCAGCGATGTTCGCCGTGGGCTACTACCACAACCTGTCGAAGCAGTCGCAGTTGTACGGGGTCGTCACCTCCATCGACAACGACCCCAACGCCAATTACGGTATCGGCGCCGGCACCGGCTCGACGGGCGGCTTCGGTTCCAGCCACACGGCAATTACGGTCGGCATGAAGCACACGTTCTAATGCTCCCGCGGCCGCAAGGCTGATCGAGTGATCGTTGTGACGGGCGCCCTCGGGCGCCCGTTTTTTTTCAAGCACCCGGAATGCTTGCGCGTTTGGGTGCGGCGGCGTAAAGCAAGGTCAACGACAAACCACCAAGACACCAAGGCACCAAGAACAACAAGAGAACTGATTATTCG
>JBOIFZ010000350.1:0-11896 GCA_050741735.1 Burkholderiales bacterium | reverse complement strand
GCACGCACGACGGCTACGTGCGCAAGGTCGCCGATGCGGCAAGAAAACTGCAGGAGCAGCGGCTGATGCTGCCAGAAGACGTGGGGCTGGTGATTCAGGAGGCCGAAGCCGGCGACGTGCTGCGTTAGCAGGTGTTGAAAAACTCGACGGCCGAACCAATTCTTACCACCAAGATTCTTTTCAATACCTTATTTTCTATACCTTCCCTTCTATACCTTCTTTTCAATACCCGCTCGACGGGTGCCCTTGAGGGGTGCGCTCGACGGGTGCCCTTGAGGGGTACGCAAAGAGAAAACATACCGCGAAGCGATCTGTTTCGGTGGACACTAACCTTCAGAAAACCGAAGGTTTCAGTGGAGACTCACCTTCAGGTTACGTCGTAACTAATACGTGGAAGCCAAAAAGTAAGGACGCAGAGAATTTCACGCGTGGAGAACGCCTACCAGGCAGGCGTCTACTGGCGACCATCGTTTGTCCTTCGCGGCCTCCGCGTTGAGGGCCCGCGGTTCCCGATTCATCGAAGGCCCGTCTTGCTGCTATTATTCGCGGGGTCATGGACACAGCGCCGAGTACCCGGGGCCATGTCCATCGGCCCGCGTCGAGGCAGCCTAAATAAAATCTGGGGGAGATGACATGCCAAAAACCATCTTAGCCAAGTTTGTCTGGCTGGCTATCGCGATCCTCGGTGCGTCCGCCATCGGCGGCATCGCCATCCACCGCGGTGAATCCATCAACGCCATCTGGTTCGTCGTGGCAGCCGCCTGCACCTACCTGGTCGCCTACCGCTTCTACAGCGCGTGGATCTGCGCCAAGGTGCTGGTGCTCGACGAAACCCGTGCCACGCCTGCGGAAAGATTCAACAACGGCCGCGATTTCGTTCCGACCAACAAATGGGTGACATTCGGCCATCACTTCGCGGCGATCGCCGGTCCCGGACCGCTGATCGGCCCGACGCTGGCGATGCAGTTCGGTTATCTCCCCGGCACGCTCTGGATCCTCGTCGGCGCCGTCCTCGGTGGTTGCGTGCAGGATATGGTGATCATGTTCTGCTCCACCCGCCGCGACGGCCGCAGCCTCGGCCAGATGGCGCGCGATGAACTTGGGCCCGTTGGCGGCTGGGCGGCGATGATCGGCACCATGACCATCATGCTGATCCTGATCGCGGTGCTGGGCCTGGTGATCGTCAACGCCATGAAGCACAGCCCCTGGGCCACTGCCACGGTGCTCGGCACCATCCCGGTGGCGATGCTGATCGGCATCTACATGCGCGGCATCCGCCCCGGCCGTGTCCTCGAAGGTTCGATAATCGGCATCGTGTTGTTGATCCTGTGCGTATTGGGCGGCGGCTGGGTTGACCACAATGAAACGCTGCGGGGGCTGTTCGACTGGAGCGGCGAATCCGTCGCCTGGTTCGTGATGATCTATGGTTTCGCCGCCGCAACGCTGCCGGTATGGTTACTGTTGGCGCCGCGCGACTATCTTTCCACGTTCCTGAAGCTGGGCGTGGTGTTCCTCCTCGCCATTTCCATCCTGCTGTTGGCACCGGACATGAAGATGCCGGCGCTGACCCAGTTCATCGACGGCACCGGCCCGATTTTCAAGGGCAACCTGTTCCCGTTCGTGTTCATCACCATCGCCTGCGGCGCGATTTCCGGCTTCCATTCGCTGGTGTCCTCGGGCACTACACCAAAACTGCTGCCGAACGAACGCGACATCCGCATGATCGGTTACGGTTCGATGGCGCTCGAATCCTTCGTCGGAATAATGGCCGTCATCGCGGCCTGCGTTCTCGAGCCGGGCGTATTCTTTGCCATCAACAGCCCGGCTGGCGTGGTCGGCAAGGAAGCCGCGGATGCGGTCGCGATGATCTCTTCCTGGGGATTCCCGGTCACGGTCGAGCAGATGAAAGTCCTGGCTAAGGAGATGGGCGAAGCCACGCTGTTCGCCCGCACCGGCGGCGCGCCGTCGCTGGCGGTGGGCATGGCGACGATCTTCTCGACCACGTTCGGCGGCACGCTGCTGGCCATGTGGTACCACTTTGCCATCATGTTCGAAGTGCTGTTTATCTTGACGACACTGGATGCCGGCACGCGGGTGGGCCGTTTCATGTTGCAGGACCTGCTCAAGCATTTCTGGAAACCGATGGGCAACGTGTCCTCCTACCCGATGACCGTGATCTCCAGCCTGATCTTCGTCGCCGCCTGGGGTTACTTCCTGTGGCAAGGCGTCAAGGACCCGCTCGGCGGCGTGAACATCCTGTGGCCGCTGTTCGGCATTTCCAACCAGTTGCTGGCCGGAATCGCGCTGTCGGTCGCCACGGGCATCATCATCAAGATGGGAAAGCTGCGTTTCGCCTGGGTCACCGGACTGCCGCTGACCTGGCTGGCGATCATCTGCACCTGGGCGGCGTGGGAGAAGGTTTTCAGCCCCAACCCCGCGATCGGCTTCCTGTCCGGCGCCGCCAGCATGGCGGAAAAGCTTGCCGCCGGCACACTGTCACTGGAACGGGCGGCGGTCGCTCCGCAGTTGATCATCGGGCAGAGGATCGACGCCGCACTGGCGTTCCTGTTCGCCGTCATCCTTTGGATCGTGATCGTCGACATGCTGCGCATGTCCATGCGCATGCGGTCCGGCAAGCCGGTGCTGCCGCTGTCCGAGTCGAAGTACATCAGGACGCAGCTCGACGAGAGCATGATTTCCACGGGGCAGCACGCCTGAGGCCGCGATGCTAGCTGCCGAACTCAAGCAAATCTGGCAATACCTGCGCCAGGTCAGCGGCGACGACGCATACGAGCGCTATCTTGCGCACCATGGGCAGGCGCATCCCGGCGAGCCGCCGATGACGCAGGAGCAGTACTTCAGGAAACGCCAGGACGAGAAGTGGAGCAAGGTTTCGCGCTGCTGCTGAAAAGATCAGGACTGAGGACTCGGGGCTCAGGACTCGGCGAAGGCAGAAGTCTGAATCCGGGTTTGCACGCGGAAACGGCGCCTTGAGGCGCCGTTTTTTGCCAGCGACTACGAACCTCGGGTCCGGATCACCGGAATCACCAGGCATCGTGTCGCAATCTCATTTTCGGGTTCATCGGTACACGTCTTTCCGGTGACCAACCTTGAAAATCGTGACCTCACGGCGCTCATCATCGATGAGATAGACGATCCGGTATTGTCCTTGCCGCACGCGGTAGCGATCCGCGTATCCGGCCAGTTTTTCGGAAACGGGTGAACGCGGCTCCCGGGCAAGAATGCGGATGCGTTCGACGATGCGCTGACGCTCAACCTTCGTACCTGCGGCCTCGATTTCTTTTGCGACCGATGCCTTGATCAACAGCCTATATTCGGCCACGCCGCCTCAGACCCTGGACAAAAGTGTCGAAGGAGAGGCTCTTTTCGTTTTTCCTTTCGGAGAAAGTCGCAAGATCATCGGCGTCTTCGGTCAGGCATGCTTTTACCGCGTCGTTGACCATATCTGAGATCGACCGGTCCGAGGCCGCGGCTTTGAGCCGTAGAGCACGGTGAACCTCGGCCTCGAAATAGACGGTAGCGCGTTTTGAAGAATCCATCGTGGTATTCTGACGTTTCGACGTCAGAACGTCAAGATTTCATGTGTCTTTCGGGTCGGACAAAAAAAAGGTCTGCGACCGGACCCAGATACCTCGAATTGCTGATACCCGAGTCGTATACGCCCCGATTTCGTTTTTGGTTTATCTTACTGACGGGCTGCCATGCCCTGTGTGATCAGCCTCAAAAGCAGCGCATGCTTTGGCCGTGACTCCGAGGCGGGGCGAGAAATTACGGGACAACCACTTGAGGGAATAATTCATGCGAATGTTATTGTTGCTGGCCATTTTGCTGCCGGCGACCGCGCTGGCGCTGGACAACGACTACGTGCGCGTCACCCGCAATGCGGTGACCTGCCCGCAGGCCGACATGCCCGGCTGCGGCGACCGGGTGATCGTGGCGTTGGACGACATTGAGATCTTCGTCGGGTACGTCAAACGCAAACTCGCGCGCGGCGAGATCATGGTGTTCGAGCGCGAAAGGGCCTTCCCGCCCCCGGTCGGGGAATTCTTTGAGGTCGTCATCAAACCCGATCACCCGCCGGTGCTTTCGCCGCCGGAAACCATCCCGCCCGAGAAAAACAACATGCTTTACGAGGACGAGCGCTTCTTCGTGTTCGAGGAAAAGCTCGCGCCCGGCGATACGCGCGCGCGGCACAGCCACAGCCAGCGCGTGGTGATCCAGCTCAACAAGACGCGACTGCAGCAGTGGCCCGACGGCGAGACGGAGAAGTTTGTCGAAATCCCTGTCGAACAGCCCAGTTTCAGTCCGCCGGTGATCCACGTGGTGAAAAACGTCGGTGACGCTCCGCTGTTCGGCATCGTGATCGAGTTCAAGCCGCAGAAAAAGTAGCAAGAATCCTCGGCGGACAGGCAGCCAGCCCGGCACACAAAGACCGGGTTTCCCTGCGTCGGGCGTGTCCACTTACGAAAATTCCGACGCCTTCCACTTTCCCGGCACCGGCACGGCTTCCGTGTCGCCAGGCCACGGCGGCATGGTGACGCCGACCGCCGTCAACGCCTCGTCGCCGTGCGTACGAAACTGGAAATGCGTTCCAACCGTGATCGTCAGACTGACGCCCGGCTCCAGCACGACGATTTCCTCGCGGTCGCCTTGTTTTCGCCAGATCTCGCCGCGGCCCGACAGCACGAACCAGATTTCATCCACCGTGCGATGCCGGATGGCTTCCGAGGCGCGCCCCGGCGCCAGCTCGAAGTGAGCCATGCCGCCGCGTTCCGTTCTCGCCAGCACCCGGACATCCGACCCGTCCGGCGCCACCACGTCAGGCGCTTGCGGCAGGCGTTTGGTCGCGAAATCCGTCATTGCTGCAGATCCTCTCTGGTTTTGCTGTCCCTCGAACATCCGCTTAGGTAGTATTTCAGCGGCCCATTCGATTTGACGTTGCTGTCCATGGCTCAAACTCCCGTTCTCCGTGGTTTCCCGCGGCTTGGCGCATGATCGCCGAAACTCATAAGCGTTCCGCCCGCCGTCGGGATCTTGGGCTCAGCGAGCGCGAGTTCTCGATCCTGAAGCGCTTGTCCACGCCCCGGGAAATTCAAGAGTACTTGAACGCGATTCCGATCAATCACGAAATCGGCGGACAGACGATCCTGTCGGTGCGCGAAGTTCTGAGGCAGCGCCGCGCGCATTGCATCGAAGGTGCCTTCTTCGCCGCCTGCGCGCTCTGGGTGCACGGCAAGCCGCCGCTGGTGATGCACCTGGACTGCGATCTGAGCGATTTCCCGCACGTCGTCGCGTTGTTCCGCCGTGGTGGGCTCTGGGGCGCAATTTCGAAGACCAACGGCACGCCGCTGCGCTACCGCGACCCGATCTACCGCAGCCTGCGCGAGCTGGTCATGTCGTACTTTCACGAGTACTACAACAAGCGCGGTTACAAGACTTTGCGCAGCTATTCGGGATCGTTCGACATGCGGCGCATCGCTTCGGAGGACTGGGTAACCAGCGAGAAATCCTGCTGGGCGGCGCATGATCGTTTGGCTGACTTCCGGCATTACCCGCTTGTTTCGGCACGCCAAATCCGCCTGCTGTCGCGCCGCGACCCCTTCGAGCGCCGCGCCGCGAAACTGGTCCAGTACCCGAAGCCCAAAACGCCCAAGAAACGAACCGCCCGGCCCGGCCGATAGGCGTGGGCCGCGCCCCATGACCTGCGGGAACCGGAGGTCAACCGCGGTCTCAGTCCTTCTTCGCTTCTCCTCCCGCGATCTGTTCGTCCGCGCACGCCTTGACCCGCGCGGGACCGCGCCCGCCGAAATTGGAGCGGCATCTTTCGAGCACCACCGCGTGCTTTTCGGCGTACCCGGCAAGCGCGCTTTCGGCGGCGACGTCCTTGTCGACGCAAGACTTGGCCAACTCCCAGCCGATAATGTGCACCTGGCGTATGCAGCGTTGCACGATCTCTCCGGCCTGCTGCGGATACGCCTTCAGAGCTTGCATTGCGGAAAAGTCTCCTTTCACGCAGGCTTCCACCCCTTCGGGTCCGAATTCACCCATCAGGTAGTAGCAGCGATAGACGATATCCGCCTTCAGATCCTCTTCCTTGGCGGAATCGGCAGCGGCAACCGGAAAAGGCGGGAATGCGGCGCCTGCCAGCAGGATGCACACGGTAACTGACCGCCGAATGGTCAATGTTTTTCCTGGTTGCATCAATTCCATTTCCCGATTTCTCCGTTCGCGCGCAGCCGGGCGCCGGCATAAGGCGCGAAGGCCATCACGATAAACCCCAGCGGCAGCAGCCCGCCCGAGATCTTTTTGCGCCACGGCATGAAACGCGACATTGAATGCTGTTGGACGCGGCCGGTGTCAGAAAGGCTTGCGCCCGAGAACGTTTCCGGGCGGGTCGTAGTTGCAGGCCACGATCAGCGTCGTGTCGCACACCGCCTCGCCGCAGCCCAGCATCCGGGTGTCCCGCCACACCATCTGCGTGTAGTGTCCGACCGGTTGCCAGTTGGATCGCGTCAGCACGCCGCCACGATATTCCTTTTTCTCGCTCTCCCAGGCCTTCGCGCCGTCCACCGCGGTGTAGGCACCAGCGGTGCCCTGGAACAGGTTCTCGCCGTACAGGCCGTCTGCACGATGCTTCATCCCGCAGATCGTGCTGACGAGATGGTCGGCCCATTCCTGCGCGTAGTTCGCCAGGGCCGGCGACCACTGCAACGGACCGACGCCGACATCGGCACGCACCTTGTTGTGATACGCGGTAACCGCCTTGATGTCCTGTGCCGAAATCCTGGATGCGGCGGGCTTCATTGCCGGCGCCGCGGGCGGCGGCGCGGCAGGCGGCCTGGCCGGGGGAGCGGCACAACCGGCCATCACCAGAACCAACAGCGCGGGAACGAAGACTGAGACGCGAAGGCCTCCGCGTGCGCGTCGTGTCCGCGAGAACGTGGCTTCCGTCACGCGCAGGTTCATACGACCAACCCATCCAGATACCGATTCTGCCGGATCATTCGATCGCGGCGACCACGCGTCCGGTGATCTGCCCCGCCTTGAGCTGGTCGAGCGTGCGGCTGACTTCCGACAGCGGCCGTTTTTCTATCGGGATCGGCTTGATCTTGCCCGCGCGCGCCAGCGCGATCACCTCCTTCAATTCGGCGACGTTGCCGACGCTGGATCCCTGGATCCTCCACGCGCGCTGCACCACCAGCACCAGCGACACAGGGATTTCCCCGCCGTAGAGTCCGACCAAGATCAGCTTTCCGCCCTTGCGCAGCGCTCCCAGCGCCAGGCTCGCGGTGTCCGCGGCACCGACCAGATCCACCGCGCCGTACAAAGGCCCGCCGGCAATCTGCTGCAGCTTTTTTGCAGCCTCCGGGGTGCGGCTGTTCAGCACCGCCGCCGCACCCTCCTTCTTCGCCACCGCCAGCTTCGCGTCATCGATGTCAACCGAAATGATTTTCTCGTGCCCGATAGCCTTGAGCATCTCGATCGCCATCAGCCCCAGGCCGCCCGCCCCCAGCAGCATCACCCACTCGTCGCGGGGAATCGGCTTGAGCTGCGATACCGCGGAATACGTCGTGAGCCCGGAGCACGACAGCGTCGCTGCCCACGCCGGATCTACGCCGCCCACGTCCACCAGGTATTTCGGGTGCGGAACCAGCAGGTGATCGGCGTAGCCGCCGGGACGCTGGATGCCGATCCAGCGCGGCGCCATGCAGTGATTGTCCATGCCTTCGAGGCAGCGCACGCACTGGCCGCAGCCGATCCACGGGCACACCAGCCGGTCCTTGCCGACCGGCGCATCCTTCGCGTCGGGCCCGGCGGCGATCACGGTGCCGTAGGGTTCGTGGCCCAGCGTCACCGGCGGATGCATCCCCCGATCGCTCATGTTGAGGCGCTTGCCGCCGCCGAGATCGAAATAGCCCTCGCGGATGTGCACGTCGCTGTGGCACACGCCGCAAAACTTCAGCTTCAGCAGAACTTCGGTGCCGGTCGGCTTGGGCGTGGGCTTTTCCGCTTTTTGCAGCGGCTTTCCCCATTCGACTACGTCGTAACTGAGCATGTCTCCTCCGTTCTTAATCGCTCCACGATAATCCTTCTTCCCGGTCTCCCACAATTTCGCGGCATCCACTCCGATGCAGGTACCGGCCAAAAACCTTGGAACTCTCGCTGGTTTATGCGGCGCCGCCTTCCTGGACACATCTCAGGAGCCTTGCATGACTACACGTTAACGAGCAGCATAATACAGCCGCCGAGGGCTATCATCTGACGTCGGTCGTGCCGCCGATTCTGGACCGGTGTTTTCGGCCTCAACATATTGACTTTGCTGTCACCGGCCACCCCAGGCCATGGGCGGCAAGAAGAAAGAAAACCAAGAGGAGACTTCCATGAAACTGCAACGACTTGCGTTCACCTTGTTGGCGGCGGGCACCACGGCGCTGGCTGCAACGTCATCTTTCGCCGCAGACAGTGTCAAGATTGCGGTCATCGATCCGCTGTCGGGGCCGTTTGCCAACGTCGGCGAAGCCATGGTGCGCTACACACACCTTGCCGCCGATGCCATCAATGCGCGCGGCGGGGTGCTGGGCGGCGCCAGGTTAGAAATCATCGCGCTCGACAGCAAGAGCAGTCCGCAGGAAGCGCAACTCGCGCTCAAGTCAGCCATCGACCAGGGCGTTCGCTTTATCAACCAGAGCAACGGTTCAAACATTGCGGGGGCGCTGGTCGACGCCGTCAACAAGCACAACGAGCGCAATCCCGGCCAGGTGGTCCTGTATCTCAACACCGGTGCCGTCGATCCGGCGCTCACCAACGACAGGTGCAGCTTCTGGCATTTTCGCTTCGACGCCGACGCCGACATGAAAATGGCGGCGCTGACCGACGCGATCGCGCAAAACCCGAACGTCAAGAAAGTGTACCTGCTCAATCAGGATTATGCGTTTGGCCAGGCGGTCGCCAAGGCAGCGAAAGAAATGCTCCCCAGGAAGCGGTCGGACATCCAGATCGTCGGCGACGAGTTGCATCCACTCGGGAAAATCAAGGATTTCTCACCTTACATTGCGAAAATCAAAGCCACCGGCGCCGACACCATCATCACCGGCAACTGGGGCAACGACATGGCGCTGCTGGTGAAAGCAAGTCGCGAGGCGGGTTTCAAACCCGATTTCTACACCTACTATGCCGGCGGCCTGGGTTCCCCGCCTGCGCTCGGTGATGCGGGAATCGGCCATCTCAAACAGGTCACTCAGTGGCATGCCAACATCGGCAACGAGAAGGTTGCAAAGCACTACCAGGCCTACCGCGAAAAGTACAAGGATGTGAAAGACGACTATTACTGGACCACCCAGTACCTGGCGCTGGAGATGCTGGCGAAGGCGATGGAACAGGCCAAGTCTGCGGACCCGACGAAAGTCGCCAAGGCACTGGAAGGCATGAAATTCGAGGGTGACACCGGGGAAGTGATGATGCGCGGCGACAATCACCAGTTGATCCAGCCGCTGTTCGTTTCGACCTACAGCAAAGTGGACGGCAAGGACGTGAAGAACGACGTCGAACGCACCGGCAACGGCTTCAAGACCGATCGCCGCATCGAGGGCAAAGACACCGTGATGCCCACCACCTGCAAGATGGATCGGCCGTCCTAGTGCTGGATGACCCCATCGCCTCAGGCTTTCCATTTTCGGACCGACCCCGACGAACTTGAAAATATTGCGCTTCTGACCAGGCCGGGGCCCATGAGAGCCATGCAGTCGCGCGATGCGACGGCACGACAAGCCGGTGAGGAATGAATGAGCGGAAAGTGGATGATCTACGGCGCGAACGGCTACACCGGCAGGCTCGCCGCACGCCTTGCGAAGGATCGCAATCTCGATCCGATCCTTGCCGGCCGCCACACCGAACACATCCGGGCCCTTGCCGGCGAACTTGGCTACGAATCGCGCATCTTCGATCTCGCCGATCCGTCGAAGGTCGCAGCGAACCTGGAAGGCGTCGCAGCGGTCCTGCACTGCGCGGGCCCGTTTTCCGCAACCAGCGGGCCGATGCTCACCGGGTGCCTGCGCGCGCGGACAAATTATCTCGACATCACCGGAGAAATCGCGGTGTTCGAGAATGTTCACTCGCGCAACCAGGAAATCAGGGACGCCGGCGTCGTCGCCATTCCCGGCGTCGGCTTCGACGTGGTTCCCACCGATTGCCTCGCGGCGATGCTGAAACGCGAACTGCCGTCGGCGACCCATCTCAAACTCGCCTTCAAGTCGCGTTACGGCAAACTCAGCCCCGGCACAGCCAAGACCATGGTCGAAGGCCTGCCCGAGGGCGGCAGGATCCGCAAGGACGGCAGGATCGTGAAGGTCCCCGCCGCTTACAAGGTCGAAACCATCCCGTTTACCGAGGATCTCTCGGCGACCGCGGTCACCATTCCGTGGGGGGACGTCGCCACCGCGTACTATTCGACCGGGATTCCCAACATCGAAGTCCTCGTCGGCGTGCCGGAAAAGCAGATCGGGAAAATGAAAATGCCCGGCTTCATGCGCTGGCTCCTGGGACTCGCACCGGTGCAGGCGTTCATGAAGGCGCAGATTGCCAGGCGCGTCAAAGGCCCGACCGACGACCAGCGTGCACGCGACGAGATGCATATCTACGGCGAAGCCTGGGATGACGCCGGACACAAGGTCGCAATGCGCCTGCGCACGCGCGAAGGCTACACGCTGACCGCCGAATCGGGCGTCAAGGCGACACAGAAAGTCATGGAAGGCCGCCTCGCGCCGGGTGCGTACACGCCGTCCATGGCGTTCGGCGCGGATTACGTGCTGGAACTCGAGGGCACCAAGCTCAGCCGCGTCAAATTGTGAGCGCGCCACGGCGATGCGGGCGCAATGGTCAACACCGGGAGAGATATGGCAATAGCAAGACTGATCCTCGCAGCGATGCTTGCGCTGGCTTCCGCCGGCGCGAATGCGCAAACCGATCCGGCGCATGCGCAGACGTATCCTGCAAAGACGATCCGTATCGTCGTACCCAACCCGCCGGGGGGCACGTCGGACATCCTGGCGCGCTCGGTCGGCCAGAAGCTGAACGAAGCCTGGGGCCAGTCCGTGATCGTCGAGAACCGGGCGGGCGCGAACGGCAATATCGGCGCGAACCTGGTCGCCAAGTCTCCTGCCGACGGTTACACGTTACTGCTCACCGATGTCGGCGCACTGGCCATAAGCCCGAGCGTGTTTCCCGATCTGCCTTTCGATCCGGCGAAGGATTTCGCACCGGTGGTGTTGATCAGCTACTCGCCGCACGTTCTGGGCGTGCATCCGTCGGTGCCCGCGAAGAGCGTGAAGGAGTTGGTCGCGCTGGCGAAATCCAGGCCCGGCCAACTCAATTTCGCGACCGCGGGAGTCGGGAGCGCACCACACCTCGCCGGAGTCGAATTCGCGCTGCGCACCGGCGTGCAATGGACCTACGTTCCCTACAAGGGCGGTTCGCAGGCGGTGGCGGACGTGATCGCCGGCCATGCCGACGTATTGTTCAACGGCATGCTTCCCGTTTATCCGCACGTCAGGGGCGGAAGGATGCGGGCGCTCGCCGTGTCCTCCCCGAAACGTGTCGCTGCGGCACCGGAGATCCCCACGGTGGCGGAATCCGGTTTGCCCGGCTTCGAGACCGGTTCATGGCAGGGAATGCTGGCGCCGTCCGGCACGCCGCGCGAAATCGTGCTCAAGCTCAACGCCGAGATCCGGCGCATCCTCGGCACCCCGGAGATCAAAGCACAGCTTGCCGACCAGGGGACCGAGGTCCGCGCCGACACGCCCGAGTCGCTTGGTCAGTTCATCCGCTCCGAAATCCCGCGTTGGGCCAAGGTCGTGAAGCAGTCCGGCGTGAAGGTGGA
>JBOIFZ010000349.1:0-2745 GCA_050741735.1 Burkholderiales bacterium | reverse complement strand
GAGATATCCGAGGGACTGGTAAGGAAGAAATGCAAGCCTTGCGAGGGCGGCGTGGCGCCGATGACGGAAACCCAGATCGGGCATTTGCTCAAGGGCCTGTCCGGCTGGGAATACAAGAACGGGATGGTCCAGAAGACGTTCAAGTTCAAGAATTACTACGAGACCATGGCATTCGTGAACGCCACCGCGTGGATCTCGCATCGCGAGGATCATCATCCCGACATTGCCGTCGGCTACAGCCAAGCTACCGTCGCCTACATGACGCACGCGATCAAGGGCATATCCGAGAATGACTTTATTTGCGCAGCCAAATTGGATGCGCTTTTCGACCTCTGATCGAACTCCTTATCTTTTGTTTTCTTCCCGGTCTCCTTCGCGTCCCTTTGCGCCCTTTGCGTTGAACGCGTTTCGTTCTTGATGTGGCTCTCATTAGGCAAGAACGAGCCACTTCTACACGGCCTGGTCGTCGGGAATTTCGGCCGGCAGTATCTTGTCGAGCTGGGAAATTCCGAAATCTTGACGTGCGTTCCGCGCGGCAAGCGCAGCACGCTGGCCTGCGGCGACCGTGTGGAGATCGTGCGCACGGCGCCCGGCCAGGGCGTGGTCGAGGCCGTGGACCCGCGGTCCACGCTGCTGTACCGTTCCGACCAGTTCCGCCAGAAGCTGGTCGCCGCGAACGTCACCCAGATCGTCATCGTCCTGGCGTTCGTCCCGAGTTTCCACGAGGAATTGCTGAATCGCTGCCTGGTGGCAGCCGAGCACCAGCGGCTTTCCTGCCTGATCGTTCTGAACAAATTCGACCTGGCGAATGAAGATTCCACCGCATTAGTCCGACTCAGGCTTTACACCGATCTCGGTTATCGCGTGACGCCGCTGTCGGCCAAACGCGATGTGTCGCCGCTTCGCCCTGCTTTCGAGGGGCACACGAGCGTGCTGGTTGGGCAGTCGGGCATGGGAAAGTCCACGATCATCAACGCGTTGATTCCCGGAACCGGCGCAGCGACCTCGGACGTATCCGCCGCGCTGGACTCCGGAAGACATACCACCACGCATGCGCGCCTCTATCACCTCGACGCGAAGTCGCACCTGATCGATTCTCCGGGCATGCAGGAGTTCGGGCTCCATCACCTGACGGAGCAGGACATTGCCGGGGCGTTCCGCGAGTTCCGGCCGCTCACCGGATGCTGCCGCTTCCGCAACTGCCGGCATCTGGTGGAGCCGGGTTGTGCCATCGCTCAAGCGGTGGAGGAAGGAAAGGTCAATATGCGGCGGCTGGACGGCTACCGCAAGCTGGCAAAAGAGATCAAGTCAGGCAAGAGATTCTGAGGCGGTGACCGGGCCTTGCCCTCGACCCGAATCGCCTCGGTCGCGCATGCGGGACTTATGCAGAGCTTCCCTAGCCGCCGACCCAGCGCGCACCGGTAACCAGCCCGATGACGAACAGCCATATCACCAGCGCGCGCCAGATCATTCCCACCGCACTGGTCATGGTGTTAACGTCCGCCTCGTCCCCGAGACCGAGCTCAGGACGGAAGCTCACGGTGCCGTGGTGGTGCAAAGTTTCCCCGAGCCGCACGCCGAGCGCCCCGGCACCGCTTGCCAGCACCACGCCCTGTTCCGGATCCATCCATGCGGTGGCCTGCGTACGCCAGCAGTGCACCGCGTCCTCGAAATCCCCGGCTATCGCAAAGCTCATTGCGGTCAGCCGCACCGGGATCCAGTCGATGTAGTGGAACACTTTGCGCACAAACTGTCTGAACTCGCCGTAGTCCTCCTCGGATCGGCTTCCCCATTTCTGTTCCAGCAGGCCGGCCAGCCGGTACAGCGCGGCACCACTCGGCCCGGGCAGGATGAGGAACCAGAAGATCACGCCGAACACGTGCCGATGTGCCCCGATGAGGCCTTCCTCGATGGCGACCTTGGCGATCTCCGTGCCGTTATATTCGGTTGCCGAATCGCCGCGCCACTCGGCGAGAAGTTGGCGCGCCTTGTCCAGATCGCCGACCCGCAGCGCCTCGACGATCCCGGTGAACGCGTGGCTGAACTGGCGGAAGCCCATCGTCAGATAGAGCACCGCGACGTTCCATGCCCAGCCGAAGACGACATGAATTTCGCGCAGGAAATGGTAAACGGCAATGCAGACGATCACCCACGGCAGCACCGCCAGGCACCAGGCGATTACGCCCTGGCGCCGTTCGCCGGCGTTGAAATGGCTGCCCAGCGAGTTCACATAGCGCGTGAACCAGCGGTACACTGTGCAGCGCGGGTTGAGCGGCCAGACCTGCTCGATCAACAGCGCGGCAATGAGGGACAAGAACGACATGGCGAAATATTAACATCCCAACTCACTCCCGCCCTCAACCCCTGCCTCACCCCGCCCCTCTCCACAAGTGGAGAGGGAGGAAAGGTCAAGATGCGGAGAGGGCGTTAGAGGCAAGAGTACCAACGAAGAGATCGCCCGTGCGTGGTTTCTTCTCCGTCTTCGCCCGCTAGCGGGTGGAGCGGTTCCGGGTGAGATGGGCGTTTGTCGGAAGACGTTTGTCCGGCCACTTGAACCTATCTCTTCACTGCCTTCTGAATTGAGGCCACCGAACCCTTCGAGAATACCTGGACGCCCACCGGGACAACTACCCACAGGCAGGCCGAGCGTGTCCAGGCGTGGCGTTCTATCGTGAACCAGGCGCGATCGTCGAACGTCCCGCCGGCGATGGCGCGAACTTCGGGAAAGACCTCGGCGGTATGCGC
>JBOIFZ010000348.1:0-3074 GCA_050741735.1 Burkholderiales bacterium | reverse complement strand
CGATCACCGGGCCCGCGGTCTTCTGGAGGCACTGCTCGACCCAGGACTGTTTCTGCTTTCCAACCGGGTGCAAGCGGTTATGGCGCTCGACGCCGATGCCGTCGCGGCGCAATTCGGTGAAACTGGTGACGCTCCATACATCGGCGCCGACTTTCCAGTCCTGCTCCAGCATCTCAGCAGCGGATAGGACTTCACGCAATATTGTCCCAGCACCAAGGAGTTGGACTTTTGGTGTTTGCTTTTTCCCCTCACCCCTCACGCCTCTCGCCTCACGAATCCGATACATGCCGCGCAAAATTCCCTCTTCGGCTCCGGCAGGCATCGCCGGATGCGCGTAGTTCTCGTTCATAACTGTGACGTAATAGAACACGTCTTCCTGGTTTTCGAGCATGCGGCGCATGCCGTCACGGATGATGACCGTGAGTTCGTAACCGAACGCCGGCTCGTAGGCCACGCAGTTCGGCACGGTGGAGAAAAGCAGGTGGCTGGATCCGTCCTCGTGCTGCAGGCCTTCGCCGGAAAGCGTGGTGCGGCCGGCGGTGGCGCCGAGCAGAAAGCCGCGCGCGCGCGAGTCGCCCGCGGACCACAACAGGTCGCCGATGCGCTGGAAGCCGAAGCACGAATAGAAGATGTAGAACGGCAGCATCGGCACGCCGTGCACGCTGTACGAGGTTGCGGCGGCAATCCATGAGGAAATCGCACCGGCCTCGGTGATGCCTTCCTCGAGGATCTGGCCGTCCTTGGCCTCCTTGTAGTAGAGCAGCTCGTCCTTGTCCTCCGGCTCGTAGAGCTGGCCGTGCGGCGAGTAGATCGCCACCTGCCGGAACAGCGACTGCATGCCGAAGGTACGCGCCTCGTCGGCGACGATCGGCACGATGTGCCGGCCCAGCGTCTTGTCGCGCAGCAGTAGCGACAGCATGTTCACGAACACCATGGTGGTGGACTGCTCGCGATCTCCTGTGCCTTCCAACAGCTTCGCGAAACTGTCGAGCGCCGGCACCGGCAGCACCGGACCTTTCGGCGCGCGCGCCGGAACGTAACCACCGAGCGCCGCGCGGCGCGCGTGCAAATACTTCATCTCCGGGCTGTCGGCGGCCGGCTTGTAGAAACGCAGGTCGTGCACGTCGGAATCGGAAAGCGGCAGCGCGAACCTGTCTCTGAAGGCGAGCAGCGTTTCGTCCTCGAGCTTCTTCGCCTGGTGCGCGGCCATCTTGCCCTGCGCCGCCGTTCCCATGCCGTAGCCCTTCTTGGTTTGGGCGAGGATGACGGTAGGGCGACCCCTGTGGTTCACCGCCGCGTGATACGCCGCGTAGAGCTTGATCGGGTCGTGGCCGCCGCGCTTCAGCCGGTCGATGTCCTCGTCGGACATGTGCGCGACGAGTTTCTGCAGTTCCGGATACTTGCTGAAAAAAGCTTCCCGATTGAAGCGGCCGTCGGTAGCGGCGTACTTCTGGAATTCGCCGTCAACGGTCTCGTGCAGCCGCTTGAGGATGACGTTGTCGCGGTCGCGGGCGAACAGCGGGTCCCAGTCCGAGCCCCACATCACCTTGATCACGTTCCAGCCGGCACCGGCGAACATGCCTTCGAGTTCCTGGACAATCGAGCCGTTGCCGCGCACCGGGCCGTCGAGGCGCTGCAGGTTGCAGTTCACCACGAAAACGAGGTTGTCCAGCCCTTCGCGCGCCGCCATAGCCAGCCCGGCGATCGATTCGGGTTCGTCCATTTCTCCGTCGCCGACGAAACACCACACCTTGCGACCCTTGGTATCGAGGATGCCGCGGTCCTCGAGATAGCGCATGAAGCGCGCCTGGTAGATCGCAGTGATCGAACCCAGGCCCATCGAGCCGGTGGGGAATTGCCAGAACTCCGGCATCAGCCAGGGGTGGCAGTACGAGGCCAGACCCTTGCCGCCGGTCTCGCGCCGGTAGTGATCGAGGTTTTCCTCGGTCAGCCGGCCCTCGAGATAGGCGCGGGCGTAAACGCCGGGCGCAGAGTGCGGCTGGAAGTAGATCGCATCGCCGTTCTGGCCGGCGCGAAAGAAATGGTTGTAGCCCACCTCGAACAGATCCGCGGACGAGGCGTAGGTGGCGATGTGGCCGCCGAGTTCGGGGTGGGCGCGATTGGCGCGCACCACCATCGCCAGCGCATTCCAGCGCACCAGCGCGGATAGCCGTGCTTCGATCTCCGCGTTGCCGGGAAACTGCGGCTGGTCGGCGAGCGAAATCGTGTTCGCATATGGCGTGTTCAGCACCGGCGGCATCGGCACGCGCATCATGCGCGCGTGATCCAGCAGTTTTCTTAGCACGAAGGTGGCCCGCTCCAGGCCCTCGTTCTCGACCACTGCGTCAAAAGCATCCAGCCATTCCTTGGTCTCGACCGGATCGAGGTCCTGGGTGAGAACGCGCCACAGGCCGGAAACGCTGATGTCGGAAAGGTCGGTCATGCGATTTCTCCTTGCGGACGGCGCATCAGGCGATGGCGGCCCGGTATTCGATTTTCGAAACCGGAATGCT
This sequence comes from Burkholderiales bacterium, assembly GCA_050741735.1. Classification (GTDB taxonomy): domain Bacteria; phylum Pseudomonadota; class Gammaproteobacteria; order Burkholderiales; family JACQAP01; genus JACQAP01. Next base: position 561 of record JBOIFZ010000348.1, on the reverse strand, counting down.
AACCCTATTCACGAAGCACGTGGTTTCGTATAACCTGTCAAAATCGGCAAAATTAAGCATGGATGACTGAGAATTATCAATGAAACAGCATGAAATGCCGGATTTTCAGCTCGACGCGATAGACTGGCGGATCCTCGGCCTGATGCAGGGCGACGCCCGCATGTCCAATGTGGAGCTCGCCAGGGCGGTGGGGCTGTCGCCTTCGCCCTGCCTGAACCGGGTGCGGGCGCTCGAGGAGGGGGGTTACATCAGCCGCTACGTGACGCTGCTCGACGCGCTACGGGTCGGACTCAAGGTGAGCGTGTTCATCCAGGTGACGCTGGAGCGGCAGATCGAACCGGCACTCGGGACTTTCGAGAAGGCGATCCGCGGACGGCCGGAGGTCATGGAGTGCTATCTCATGACCGGAGACGCGGATTACTTGTTGCGCGTGGTGGTGCCCGACATCCAGGTTCTCGAGCACTTCATCCTCAACTTCCTCTCCCGTGTGCCGGGGGTGGGCAACATCAAGTCGAGCTTCGCGTTGAAGCAGGTGAAGTACCAGACGGCGTTGCCGCTGCC
>JBOIFZ010000347.1:0-4978 GCA_050741735.1 Burkholderiales bacterium | reverse complement strand
CGGGTCATCGCCAGATAGACCTCGGCCAGCAGGCGCGCGTCCAGCAACGCGCCGTGCAGTGATCGCGCGGCGTTGTCAATCTGGTAACGCTCGCACAGCGCGTCCAGCGAGTTGCGCTTGCCGGGGTGCAGGCCTTTGGCCATCTTCAGCGTGTCGGTGACCAGCGGGCAAAAGTGACTGATCGGCTGAAGATCGAGCAGCGCCAGTTCGTGATCGAGGAAGCCCACGTCGAACGCCGCGTTGTGGATGATCAGCTCGGCGCCGGAAACAAAATCAAGAAATTCCTCCGCCACCTCGCGCATTTTCGGCTTGTCCTGAAGGAATTCGCCGGTGATCCCGTGCACATCGATCGCCCCGGCTTCGATCTCCCGCTCAGGATTCACGTACTGGTGGTAATGCCGGTCGGTGAAGCGGCGATTGACGATCTCTACCGCTGCGATTTCGATGATTCGATGCCCGAGCGAAGGATCCAGGCCCGTAGTCTCGGTATCGAGGATGAGTTGGCGCATAGGAAGTCAGGTTCGAGGGCCGAGGACTGAGGACTGAGGGCCGAAGACTGAGGGCAGAGGCCTGAGGACTGAGGGCAGAGGCCTGAGGGCAAAGGACTGAGGACTGAGGACTGAGGACTGAGGACCGAGAAAGTGCAAGGCGCCGTTCACCAGGCATTGTTGCGATTTTTTACTCATGGCTCGTACCTCAATCCTCGGCCCTCGGCCCTGGTGATGCGCTCGCGACACCCTTGTTAGCAAGTTCATCAGCGCGTTCGTTACCGGGATTGCCGTCATGACCGCGCACCCATATCCACTCGATGTCGTGCTTGCGAACCAGTTCGTCCAGTTTCTTCCAGAGATCGACGTTCTTGACCGGTTTCTTGTCCGCGGTGCGCCAGCCGCGCTTCTTCCAGTCGTGGATCCAGGTGGAGATGCCGTTGTGCACATATTGGGAATCGGTGTGCAGGCGAACCTTGCAGCGCCGCTTCAGCGATGCCAGCGCTTCGATCACTGCGGTCAGCTCCATGCGGTTGTTGGTGGTCTTGGGCTCACCGCCGAACAATTCCTTCTCGTGATCGCCCCACTTCAGCCAGACGCCCCACCCGCCTGCGCCGGGATTGCCCTTGCACGCGCCGTCGGTGTAAACATCCACCGCGTCGCTCATTGCGGGTCGCCGGCCATATGATTGGTGCGCGCTGCCAACGCGTCGTCATGGCCGTTGGTCTTGTGCGGCACGGGAGCCAACGCTTTTTTCTTCACCTCCGCAGACTTCCATTTCGGCGTGATGATGCGCATGCCCTGCACGCGCTTGATGCCGTGCAGGAAATAGATTCCGCCGGCAAACGGCCACCAGCGGTCCCCCGCCGCTTCCATGGAGTCGAAACGGTGAAACCACTTTTCGGCGGCGAAAGGCGGCGCATAGCAGCACATGCGCCCGCCCGCGAGCTCGAAGCCCAGCAGCGCCATCCAGTCCTTGATCCGCGGCAGATTGATGAACTGGCCGCACCACGGATAAATGCCTTCCCTGCGGCTGGACAGGCGCCGCACGCCCCACAGGCTCCAGGGATTGAATCCGGACAGGACCACATGCCCTTCAGGCATGAGGATGCGCGAAACCTCGCGCAGCACCTGATGGGGATTGCTGCTGAATTCGAGCGCGTGCGGCAGAACCACGAGGTCGGCAACCGCGGACTGGATAGGCAGAGCGCACAGATCCGACTGCAATCGCACCGGTCCGTCCATGCCGGTCACCCACCGATACGGCATGCGGTTGGCGCGCAGGAAATCGATTTCCGGGAGCCCGAGCTGGAACGCGTTGAATCCGAACAAGTCGGCCAGCTCCAGGTCGAAATAGCGCAGCTCGGCTTCAAGCAAGTACGCACCAAGCGGCGTGGACAGCCATGCGGAGAGGCTGGAGGATGCAGGCTGCATTGACATTCAGTATTGGCTCAAGAAAGATACGGCCATGGAAATGACCACCATCGCTCCAATCCGCGCATTCAGGGACAACTATATCTGGTGCCTGCGACGCGGAACCAATGCCGCAGTCGTGGATCCCGGCGATGCCGGACCCGTGTTCGATTACCTTCGCGGCGAAAGTCTGCAACTTACCGCGATACTCAATACCCATCACCACGCAGATCATGTCGGAGGCAACGCCGATCTGCTGTCGAAGTATAACGTACCGGTATTCGGGCCGGCGCACGAGAACATTCCCGGCGTCACGCGAAAGCTCGCGGAAGACGACGAAATCGAAGTGCCCGGCATCGGCGTGCGCCTGCACGTACTCGACATCCCGGGCCACACGGCGGGTCATATCGCCTGTTACGGCGAGGGGGTGTTGTTCTGCGGCGACACCCTGTTCTCATGCGGCTGCGGGCGCCTGTTCGAAGGCACACCGGCGCAAATGCACGCCTCGCTGGGCAAACTGGCCGATCTGCCCCCCGAGACACTGGTCTATTGCGGACACGAGTACACGCTGGCCAATCTGCGCTTTGCCGATGCCGCAGAGCCTGGCAATCCTGCGCTCGCGGAACGCCGCATCGCCGCAAACGCGGCGCTCGATCGCGGCAATCCAACCCTGCCCTCGACCATCGTGACTGAGCGCGCGACCAATCCGTTCCTGCGCGTGCGCGAAGCGGACCTGGTCGCATCAGCCAGCCGCTATGCGGGACGCACGCTCACAAGCCCCGTCGAGGTATTCGCAGCGCTTAGGAAATGGAAGGACGGATTCTGAATTCAGGGCCGAGGACTGAGGGCGGAGGGCGGAGGACTGAGGGCAGAGGACTGAGGACTGAGGCCTGAGGACCGAGAAAGTGCAAGGCGCCGTTCACCAGGCTTTGTTGCGATTTTTTACTCATGCCTCGTACCTCAGTCCTCGGCCCTCGGCCCTGGTGTTGCGCTCGCGACACCCTTGTTAGCGAGTTCATCAGCGCGTTCGTTACCGGGATTGCCGTCATGACCGCGCACCCATATCCACTCGATGTCGTGCTTGCGGACCAGTTCGTCCAGTTTCTTCCAGAGATCGACGTTCTTAACCGGTTTCCGCTCCGCGGTACGCCAGCCGCGCTTCTTCCAGTCGTGGATCCAGGTGGAGATGCCGTTGTGCACGTATTGGGAATCGGTGTGCAGGCGAACCCCGCAGCGCCGCTTCAGCGATGCCAGCGCCTCGATCACCGCGGTCAGCTCCATGCGGTTGTTGGTGGTCTCGGGCTCACCGCCGAACAATTCCTTCTCGTGATCGCCCCACTTCAGCCAGACGCCCCACCCGCCTGCGCCGGGGTTGCCCTTGCACGCGCCGTCGGTGTAAACGTCCACCGCGTCGCTCATTGCGGGTCGCCGGCCATATGATTGGTGCGCGCTGCCAACGCGTCGTCATGGCCGTTGGTCTTGTGCGGCACGGCAGCCAACGCTTTTTTCTTCACCTCCATCGACTTCCACTTCGGCGTGATGATGCGCATGCCCGGCACGCGCTTGATGCCGTGCAGGAAATAGATTCCGCCGGCGAACGGCCACCAACGGTCGCCCGCCGCTTCCATGAAGTCGAAACGGCGAAACCATTTCTCGGTAGTGAGAGGCGGCGCGTAGCAGCACATGCGCCCGCCCGCGAGTTCGAAACCCAGCAGCGCCATCCAGTCCTTGATCCGCGGCAGATTAATGAACTGGCCGCACCACGGATAAACGCCTTCCCGGCGGTTCGCCAGGCGCCGCACGCCCCACAGGCTCCAGGGATTGAATCCGGACAGGACCACATGCCCTTCGGGCATGAGGATGCGCGCGACCTCGCGCAGCACCTGGTGGGGATTGTTGCTGAATTCGAGAGCGTGCGGCAGCACCACGAGATCGGCGACCGCCGACTGGATCGGCAGCGCGCACAAATCCGACTGCAGCCGCACCGGTCCGTCCATGCCGGTCACCCAGCGATAAGGCATGCGGTTGGCGCGCAGGAAATCGATTTCCGGCAGCCCGAGCTGGAACGCGTTGAATCCGAACAAGTCCGGCAGCTCCTGGTCGAAATAGCGCAGCTCGGCTTCGAGCAGGTGCGCACCGAGCCACGTGGACAGCCATGCGGACAGGCTGGAGGATGCAGGCTGGATTGACATTCAGTGTCAGGCCAAGAAAGATACGGCCATGGAAATGACCACGATCGCTCCAATCCGCGCGTTCAAGGACAACTATATCTGGTGCCTGCGACGCGGAACCAATGCCGCAGTCGTGGATCCCGGCGATGCCGGGCCGGTGTTCGATTACCTGCGTGCCGAGGGTCTGCAACTTACCGCGATACTCAATACCCATCATCACGCCGACCACGTCGGAGGCAACGCCGACCTGCTGTCGAAGTATAACGTACCGGTATTCGGGCCGGCGCGCGAGAACATTTCCGGCGTCACGCGAAAGCTCGCGGAAGGCGACGAAATCGAAGTGCCAGGCATCGGCATGCGGCCGCGCGTGCTCGACATCCCGGCCCATACCGCGGGTCACATCGCCTTTTACGGCGACGGGGTGTTGTTCTGCGGCGACACCCTGTTCTCATGCGGCTGCGGACGCCTGTTCGAGGGTACACCGGCGCAAATGCACGCGTCGCTGGGCAAACTGGCCGATCTGCCCCCCGAGACACTGGTCTATTGCGGACACGAGTACACGCTTGCCAATCTGCGCTTTGCCGATGCCGCAGAGCCGGGAAATCCTGCGCTCGCGGAACGCCGCATCGTCGCACGTGCGGCGCTCGATCGCGGAAAGCCCACCCTGCCCTCGACGATCGGAGTGGAGCGTGCCACCAATCCTTTCCTTCGCGTCCGCGAAGCGGCCCTGGTCACTTCGGCCAGCCGCTTTGCCGGACGCACGCTGACGGACCCCGTCGAGGTATTCGCGGCGCTCAGGAAATGGAAGGACGGGTTCTGAATTCAGGGCCGAGGGCGGAGGGCGGAGGACTGAGGGCAGAGGACTGAGGACTGAGGACTGAGGACTGAGGACTGAGGGAAGAGGAC
>JBOIFZ010000346.1:0-11922 GCA_050741735.1 Burkholderiales bacterium | reverse complement strand
GAAAACCTCCGGCGACAAGGTGGCGGTTGCACCGGTAACGAAAAAAGGCAGCAATACCCGCAGCGCGGGGGAGGATCTGCGCCAGGGCGAACCGGCCCTGAAGCGCGGCCAGCCCCTGCGCCCCGCGGATATTGGATTGCTCGCTTCCCTTGGAATAGGCGAAGTTTCGGTGTACCGGAGACTCCGCGTTGCGTTTTTCTCCACCGGTGACGAACTGGTGCCGGTCGGCAGCCCGCTCGGTACCGGGCAAATTTACGACAGCAACCGCTACACTATCCACGGCATGCTCACCCGGCTCGGTTGCGATGTGCTCGACATGGGCGTGATCCGCGATGATCCGAAAGTGGTGGAGCGTGCTTTTGCCGATGCCGCACAATCGGCCGACGTCGTGATTACCAGCGGTGGCGTCTCGGTAGGCGAAGCGGACTACGTCAAACAGATCCTCGAGCGCCTGGGCGAAGTGCTTTTCTGGAAGATCGCGATGAAGCCGGGCCGACCGCTTGCCTACGGCAGGATCGGTCGCGCGCATTTTTTCGGGCTGCCCGGCAATCCCGTTGCGGTGATGGTGACCTTCTATCAGTTCGTGCGCGATGCCCTGCTCTACCTGCAGGGACAGATCACGGTTGCACCCCTGCCGACCCTGAAGGTGACTTGCACTTCCGCGATCAAGAAAGCGCCGGGCCGCACCGAGTTCCAGCGCGGCATCCTCACCCGCGCTGCGGACGGGCAATGGACGGTGCGCACCACCGGAGATCAGGGTTCGGGAATTCTTTCGTCGATGAGCCAGGCCGACTGCTTCATCGTCCTGCCAACCGACGCGGGAAATTTGCCGGCTGGCGCGGTCGTGGATGTTCAGTTGCTGGAGGGATTGATCTGAAGGTGGGCTTCAGATCGAATTGACGAACTTCACCAGCGCTTCGCGTTCGGCACTTGGCAGCGCGCGAAAGATTTCCCGTGACTGCGCCGCTTCTCCGCCGTGCCACAGGATCGCTTCGGTCACATTGCGTGCTCGGCCGTCATGCAGCAGGTCGCTGTGCCCGTTGACCCCGCGCACCAGGCCGATCCCCCACAGCGGCGGCGTGCGCCATTCACGGCCGTCGGCCTGATATTCGGGGCGGCCGTCAGCCAGGTCCTCACCCATGTCGTGCAGCAACAGGTCGGTATAGGGGCGGATGGTCAGGTCCGCCGCCGCAGGGATCGCGGTCTTGCGGCCGGTCCTGAGTTCCGGCACATGGCAGGCGTTGCAGTTGGCCTGGGAAAACAACTGTTCGCCCCGCTTCACTTCAGGGTCGTTCACGTTGCGCCGGGCGGGAACGGCGAGTGTCTGCAGGTACAGCGTGATATTGTTCAGACGGCTCGGGACCACTTCCGGCCGGTAGTTGCCCGTGCACCCGCCCTGGCCGCCGCACTTGCTCGCCGACGGCACGTCCAGGCATTGCACTTGCACACTCGGACAATTTTCCTCCGGGAAAAAATGGGAGGTCGCGCCGATGTCGTTCAGAAACGCCGCTGCGGTCTGCTGGCGCAGATTGGGTTGACCGGCCTTCCAGCCGAAGCGGCCCAGCACGGTCCTGCTGTTCTCGTGGTCCCTGACGTAGTTTGGCTTGCCGCTCACGCCGAGCTTTTCCTGTTCCCTGGCGATCGCAAGTATCGCTTGTTCGGGCACCGCTTCCAGTAATCCCAGCCCCACCATGGCCGGCGCGATGCGCGGTGAAATCATGATGTCGGCTCCGAGCTCGCCGAACTGCAGCGCCGCGAACTGGATCTTCGGCACCCGCAGCGTCACGGTTTCGCCGTCGGCGAAGCCGACCTCGCGCACCGCATAGTTGCAGATCGCCTGACCTTCGGCCGGCACACGGCCGGCGATGCCGCGATTTTGCAACTGGTCTCCATACGCCGGGTGCGGCCGGGGTTCCCCGTGCGGTCCCTGGCCGGGCACGCTCAGCCGCACCAGCATTCCGCGCACGGCCTCTTGCCGCTCTGCCGGCGCCGCGGCGCGTCCGTTGTTTTCATGGCAATGCGCGCAGCGATCCTCGTTGAAAGTCGGCCCCAGGCCCCACACGCCGGACGGTTCGGGAGCGACCACCCAGGCTTCGTGAAACTGCTCCCTGCCTTTGGCGAACTGCGCGGCCTGCTCCTGGTCGAGCATGGCGATGGGAATGGAGAAGGCGTTGGCGCCGGCTTCGGGCGTGGTGAAGCTGCCCGCGGTGAGCGCGGCAGGATCCAGGACTTGGGTGCTTCCGCTCGCCAGCCATGTCGCAGCCAACAGGCAGGCCGATGCAAGCGGCCTTGTTGCTCTAGTCACACGCCGTTTCCGGTAAGGCTTCTCTCGATCGGATTCAAGGGGCACGCGCCGCCTCCGCTGAAATAGGCGGGGCTGGCTTGCGCGAGATCACCCGCCCGATTTGCACGGCGATCAGTGGTCGTGATCCCACGGATTATGCTTCACTTCCGGCGGGATCCAGACTGTTTCATAGACCTTCTGGAGCTCTTTCTCCTTGGCGATTTCATCGCTTTCCGACAGCTTCGCGTACTTGGCTTGTGTCGGACTGGAGTGGTTGCGGGTATTCAGGCTGGGCGCCGACAATACCTTGCGCAGTTCGCCTTTGCACTTGGGGCAATGCTCCGGGCGCGGCTCATTGATGCCGTGACGCGTCTGATAAATGACGCGACAGGGGTCGCAGGCGTATTCGTACGTTGGCACTTCGTGTCTCCTGCTGTTGTTCGCAAATCAATGGGGCCGACTCCGCCTGGAACCGGCCCCATCGATGATGCCCGGCTTGCTCTATGCGTAGCTGGTCTTGTTGGCCAGTATTTCGGCCTTCGCCTGCATCGCATCCTGCTTGTTGATGTTCCAGATCCGTGCTGCATTCTCGCCGAAGACCTTGCGGCGGATTTCGTCGGTGATCTTCGGATAGCCATGACCCTCGACCAGTTGATCGGGAATCTGGAAATTGCGGAACGCCTCGATCTGCCACTGCGGATTGCCCCACAGCAGCGAGTCCGTGCCCCACATCACGTAATCGGGACCCAGATCGCGCAGCAGGCTGCCGAGCACGTGAGCGCACTCCAGCGGCCGGCTGGTGACGGTCGCGGCGAACGTCGAGCCGACCTCGCAGTACAGGTTCTTCCGTTGCGGCTTGAATCCCTTCATTGCCCCAATTTCGGCGTGGTACGGCCAGGCCGAGTGATAAGCGATGAAGTTGATGTCGAGGAAATCGTCTGCTGCGGCGTCGAAGTCCTCCGCGTGCGCATAGCGTGCATAGAACTGACCGAATGGAATGCCCTTGTGGCAGCCGACGTTTTTGATGCCCAGCTTGCGGCACTTCTCCCAAATCGGGTAGGCCAGCTTCTCGTCGTCGAACCACCAGCCTTTCTTCTTGGTGGAGTCGAAGGTATAGAGCTTGAGGCCGGAAATCTTGTATTGCTCGACATACTGCGTCAGTCGATCCAGCGTCACGCTCAGACCCTGGTTCGGCGTCAGCCCGCCCGCCAGCATCACGGTGGACTTGGGCCATTTGTTGCGCACCCCGACCTGATACTCCATCGGGATCATGTCCTTGCCGCCGTAATCCTCGCGGAATCCGAACGGGTTGAACACGCCGACGGTGGTATCACTTTCTTCAAGGATTAGCTTCCCGTAATTCTCGACGTTCATGTCGCGGGTGCCGTTGGCAAGTCCGAAGGCCTTGCCCAGATTGTCCAGCAGATCCACGAACCACATGCCGCGCTCGGTAGTGTTGACGCCGAGTTGATAGTGGCCCGGGCGGGTACAGACGTGCGTATGAACGTCGACGATGAAGTCGCTGCTGGCGCGAGCGACCTGGATGGCTTCGCTCTTGGCGCCGGCGTCGGCAGCTTCGGCCGCACCGATTTCGAAGAACTTCATTCCCGTGACTTCGTTGGCAGCGAGCATCGCCGCCGAGAAACCCAGGGAAGACTTGATGAAATTGCGGCGGGAGATGCCGGCCTTCTTGGCGTAGCCGTCCATCTTCTCGGAGATTTTCGGACCCATGCCCCCGGTGAGGAACAATGAGGTGCCGGCTTCGTTACCGTTGAACGGGTCCTTTGGTAGCTCCTCAAGACCCTTGTAGTGCTGCAGGATATTGAATTCCATCGCGCTCCTCCTCCTTGCTTGTTATCAAAACTTCTGTTTTGACCACAGAACGGCACGCCAGAAAAACCGGGCCGGCCGCCCAGTCCGACAACGTAATGCTTGTTTTCGGTCACGCTACTCTTGTCGCGCGCGCGTTGCAACGCCTGCCCAGCGGCACGACCGGATGCGGCGAAATTCAGGAATTGTGTTCCTGGAAGGAGTACGGCCATCGAGAGGTCGGGCGGCCACGAAATCGCAGCAAAACAACCGCTTCGGCGTAGCACTCGCGGCGGGAGACTGCCAGCCCGGATCGTTCACAGGACAGCGAGAAATGCGGCGCCGGCGATGCGGCAGCGCAGCACCTGCGGCGACGCGGATCGCATTACGATTCGTTATCTGTCAACGTTGGATGTATCACTGACGGAATCACCAATGATCAGCAGAATCTGGCACGGATGGACCAGCCGGCAGAATGCCGACGCCTACGAACGGCTGCTTCGCGGCGAAATTTTCAAGGGAATCGAGCACCGCAACATCCGGGGTTACCGCGGCATCCATCTGCTCAGGCGCGACGTACCTGAGGGAGTCGAATTCGTGACGGTCATGTGGTTCGATTCGCTCGCTGCGGTCAAGGCGTTCGCAGGAGAGGAATTTGAAACCGCGGTGGTTCCGCCAAAGGCGCGCGCGCTACTGTCCCGGTTCGACGCGCTCTCGGCGCATTACAATGTACTTGTCGCACCGGAGCAATGAGAGATGAGCAAAGTCCAGAAACCGGAACAGGAGTGGCGCAATGCTCTGACGCCGGAGCAGTACCGCGTGCTGCGCGAGGAAGGCACCGAACGCCGCTTCACCAGCCCGCTCAACAGCGAATACGGCAAGGGCACATTTGTCTGCGCCGGCTGCGGTCAGCCGCTGTTCAGGTCGGACATGAAGTTCGATAGCAAGACCGGCTGGCCCAGTTTCTTCACCGCGATTCCCGGCGCGCTGGAAACCAAGGCGGACCGCACGCTGTTCATGGAGCGAACCGAATACCATTGCGCCAACTGCGGCAGCCACCAGGGGCATGTTTTCGAAGACGGCCCCGATCCGACCGGCCTGCGTTACTGCAACAACGGGGTGGCGCTCAAGTTCGAGCCTGATTGATGCGTTTAACGGGCGGCACGCCTGCGCGTCGGCCTCAAAACAGTGGTCGTCGTACAGAGACAGACGAGCGGTCGCGGGCAGCGACAACTGCTGACTCACCATGGCTGTCGATTTGATTCGATACCATCACTGCGTGGATGCGCTGGTTTGCTTTCTCTTTTTCGGCTTGGGCTTTTCCTTGTCCTTGTCCTTGGGCAGTTCGATCGAAACTACCGCCGCCTCGGTGTACGTGGCGACGACGTTGTCGCCCGCGGTCAACGATCCCAGTACGTTCGGGTCACGGACGTAGAGGTCGACAAGATTTCCCGTCGGCCCCCTGAGCGTCACGGTTTTCTCCTTCGGTTTTACCGCTTCAACGTGAGCGGCAATGGTGAATTGTTTCGCCGCGCCCGACGCTGGATTCTGTCCAGTCTCGGCGCTGGCCGCCGCCGTTTCCTCGAAGGCGACCGCATCGCTCGCCTCCGTCTTGCGCAGTTGCAGTCCCACCGATTCGTGATAGCGCACGGTGACTTCGTCGCCGACCTGTACCTGCGGCAGGTTCCTGACCCGCTCCGCCACCCGTAGCGTGATCAGGCGTCCCTTCGGTCCTTTCAGCGTTATCTCGCGCGTATCGAGATCGACCGCCTCGACTGTCGCCTTGATTTTCGCCGACCGTCCGTACATGACCGGACCGGCATCGTCCAGCACCGTGATGGCTGCGGGTTTCGTGTCATGGGCAGGTTTCGTGTCTTGGGCAACGGCCATGCCTCCGCAAAGACTCGTGAACCACGCAGTGCACAGCAATGCCGGAATGAATTTCATCCCACTGTCTCCATTGAATTCCTGAGCGCGTTGAGGGCCGGGATCGGCGTCCACCCGGATTTGCATCTGCCGCTTCCCCGCTTCAGACCTGGGGGTCTGGTTTTCCTTCAGCGGGCGGTTGCGCCGGGGTGTCCGCCGGCGGTGGCTCGTTTTTCTCCGCCTTGCGAAGGCGCTTTTCTTCCTGCTTTCTCTTTTTTGCCAGCTCTTTCTGACGCTTCTCGAATTGATAGTTTGGTTTCGGCAATCTGTGGTCCTTTCAAGAGAATTTCGTTGATCGAATGCCGCCTCAGCGCGCTGCCGTCCCTACCTCTTTCGCCATCTCGTGTACCGGGCCGGCGAGTTCGCGTTCCAGGAACTCGCGCGTGCCCGTCAGCAACTGTGCCATGTTCTCACGAGCCTGCTCCGGATGGCGATCGCGGATTGCGTCGAACACCCGTCCATGCAATGGCAAGCCGGAATCGTAGGGCGGGGTGGATATCCGGAAACTGGCCAGGAGCCCGACGCTGATCAAGCCGCCCATCTGCAACTGCAGATCGTTATGGCTGCCGGCCAGGAGGCCCGTTGAAAACGCAGATCCGCCTCGCTTGCGGTTGCGCTTTCGTGGAGGAGCCGCTTGGTTAAGCATTTAATTCATATAGATCATGCGGATAGAAGATTCATCATACCATATGCTCTATACTCTCCTGAAAAGCTGCAATCCGGGTTCATAGTCTGCTCGGATCGAACCCGTTCAGGGAGGAGACCATGAACCGCTTCTCAGTGTGTGTACTGGCGCTGGTCGTCCTGGCCAGCGCCGCGGCGATTCCCCTCAGCGCTTCGGCACAGCAGTACCGGCTCCGCATCGGCCACGACCAGCCGACCGGAACCATGTACGACGAGGGCCATACGATGTTCCGCAAGCTGGTCGAGGAACGCTCCGCCGGCCGCATCAAAGTGGACGTCTTTCCCGCGGCCCAGCTCGGCTCGGAGGTCGCGATGATCGAGGGCGTGCGCATGGGCTCGCTCGACGCCAGCGTGGCCCACGTCGCCAACGCCTCCACCGTCGTGCCCGAGCTGGCGCTGTTCAGCGTGCCCTACCTGTTCAAGGATCGCGATCACTACGAACGCGTTCTCGGCGATCCCAAGTTCCACGATCGAATCGACGCCCTGTTTGCCGGAAGGAATCTCGGCCTCAAGGTGATCGGCTATTACTCGGCAGGGGTGCGCACGCTGTACACCCGCCGCGGACCGGCGACCACCCCCGAGGCACTGAAAGGCACCAAGATCCGGGTCATGAACAACCCGGTCGAGGCCAAGGTCTGGAACGCCATCGGCACCATCCCGACGCCGATGAATTTCGGCGAGGTCTACCAGGCGCTGCAATCGGGCGTCCTCGATGCTGCTGAGAATGCGCCTTCCGTGATCGAAACCAACCGGCACTACGAAGCCGCCAAGACCATCATCCTTACCGATCACCAGCGTTCGATCTGCCTGGTGCTCATAAACGAGAAGAAGCTGGCCAGCTTGCCGCCGGACCTGCAGACGCTCGTGCTCGAGGCGGCGCGCGATGCCTCGGCTCACGAACGGCGCCGGGACGCTGAACTCAATGCGCAAGCAATTGAAAGGATGAAGGCGAAAGGCGCGCAGATCGTCATTCCCGAGCGCGCCAGGTTCGAGGCCCGCATCGCACCCATCCAGGAGGAAGTCGCGCAAAGCCTGAAGATGACCGACGTCCTGGAACTGATTCGCAGCCGCGCCAGGTAAAGGGGCGCGCGTGGAACGCCTTCTCGTCCGGCTGGAGCAGTGGCTGCTGCCGCTGCAGGCCGTGCTCCTCGGGTTCGTCACCGCCGGGGTGTTTCTTCAGATCGTGCTGAGGTATGGTTTCGACACGTCGTTCCTGTGGGGCGAGGAACTGTCGCTGTTCGCCTTCATCTGGTGCGTCTACCTCGGCGCCGCCATTTGCGTGCGTCGCCGCACCCACTTTGCGTTCGACTTTCTCGCTGAACGTCTCACCGGACGGGCCGCGGGTGTGCAGCGTCTGGCCGTGGACCTGGTGGTTCTCGGCGTGGCAGCGATCCTGGTCATTGAAGGTTGGACCTACTCCCAGCTCTGCATCCAGCGCCTGTCACCGGCTCTGGGCATCACCCTGTTCATTCCCACGATCGTCATCCCGCTCAGCGGCGCGTTGATGGTTGTCGCCGCCGGCACGGACGTGATCCGCGACTGCCGCTGGATCTGGACGGGACGTACCGACTGATGCACCCGCTCGCCCTGCTCTTCATCGCGCTCGCAGTAACGCTGCTGTTCGGTGTGCCGATCGCCTTCGCGCTGCTGCTGTCGTCGCTGCTGGTGATCTATGTCGCGGATCTTCCCAGCGTGGTCATGATCCAGCAGATGTTCAACGGCATCAACACGTTCACCTTGCTGGCGCTGCCGTTCTTCTTTCTCGCCGGCAACGTCATGAGCGACGGCGGCATCTCGGAGCGCTTGGTCAAACTGGCGATGGCGCTGGTCGGACATCTTCGCGGCGGCCTGGCGCACGTCAATGTCGTGGTGGGAATGTTCATCTCGGGGATCTCCGGCAGCAGCACCGCGGACGCAGCAGCCATCGGGGCCGTGTTCTTTCCGGCAATGAAGCGCCGCGGCTACGACGAAAGATTCTCGGTATGCCTGACGGCCTGCACCTCGACCATGGGCGTAGTGATCCCGCCGTCGATCCTGATGGTCATTTACGGCGCGACGGCAGGAGTGTCGACAGGCGCGCTGCTGCTCGGCGGTATTCTCCCCGGCGTGTTGATGGGACTGGCGCTGATGGTCCAGTCCCATTTTTTCGCCGTCAAATACGATTTTCCACGCGAGCACCCGAGCTTCCTCGGCATGCGCGCCATCGGACAAGGGTTGAAGGAAGCGGCCTGGCCGATGGGCGTGCCGGTCATCATCGTCGCGGGCATGGTCGGCGGCGTGTTCACACCGACCGAATCCGCTGCCGTCGCGGCGGTCTACGCGCTGTTCGTCACGCTCTTCGTGTTGCGCACCCTGCGCTGGCGCGCACTGCCGAAGTTGTTCGGCGAGACCACGATCCAGTTTTCGCAGATCCTGTTCTGCGTGGGCGGCGCCATGATCTTCGGTTGGATTCTCGCCTACTACAAGGTACCGGACATGGTGTCCGATTTCATTCTCGGCTTCACCCGCGACAAGCTGGTGGTCATGCTGCTGATCGTGGTTCTCAACGTCGTGCTGGGAACCTTCATGGATGCCATTCCCGCGATCCTGATCTTCGTGCCCATCCTGCATCCACTCGGGGTCGAAGTCGGCATCCACCCGGTGCATCTTGGCGTCGTGGTGGTGATGACGCAGGCGTTCGGCCTTCTGACGCCGCCGCTGGGAATGTCCGCGATGACTGCATGCGCGGTCGCCGGCATTCCGCTATCCCGCATCCAGAAGCTTCTTCACCTGATGATGATTCCAATTCTGGTGGTGTGTTTCCTTTGCGCACTCGCTCCCTGGACCGTGCTCGCCATTCCCCGACTGCTGGTACCGGCCTGGCTCTGAAGAAAAGGAGATTCCATGAAAGCTGTCACCGAACTTGAAACGCCCGCCGTCACCGTCAACCTCGACATCATGGAGGACAACATCCGTCGCGTGCAGGCGCATCTTGCGCACCACGGCATCGCCAACCGCCCGCACATCAAGACGCACAAGATTCCGGCGCTCGGCAAGATGCAGATGCAGGCGGGCGCGGTCGGCATCACCTGCCAGAAACTCGGCGAGGTCGAGGTGTTCACCGACGCCGGTGTCGCCGACGACGTGCTGCTGACGTTCAACATCGTCGGCGGTGCGAAAACCGACCGGCTGATGGCGCTGACCAAACGCCTCAGGCGTCTCGCCGTCGTGCTCGACAACGAAGCGGTGGCGAAGGGTCTGTCCGAAGCCGGCGTCCGGCACGGCGTGGACGTGCGATTCCTGGTGGAATGCGACACCGGTATGGGTCGCAACGGGGTGCAGTCCCCGCAAGCAACGCTGGACCTGGCGCGCGCGGCCATGAAGCTGCCGCGAATGCAGTTCGAGGGCATCATGACCTTCCCCATCCGCCAGCCGCAGTCCTACCAGTTCTTCAAGGAAGCGCTGACGCTGTTCAAGCGCGCCGGCATTCCCGTTCCCGTCGTTTCCGGCGGCGGCACGCCCGCCATCTTCAAGGCGCAGGAGTTCCCGATGCTAACCGAGCACCGCGCCGGAACGTATATTTACAACGACGTGATGACGGTGGCTTCCGGCACCGCCACCTGGGGCAACTGCGCGATGCGGGTGCGGGCCACGGTGGTGAGCCGCCCTACCGACACGCGCGCGGTCATCGACGCCGGCACCAAGGTGCTGACCTCGGACCAGTACACGGTCAAGGGTTACGGCCACGTGCTCGAGTACCCGGAGGCGGTGATTCCGCACCTCTCGGAGGAACACGGCGTCATCGACCTTTCAGGTTGCCGCGAGCGGCCCGCGGTCGGCGACGTCGTGCACGTCGTGCCCAACCACTGCTGCGTGGTGAGCAACATGGTGGATGAGGTCTACGGCGTGCGCGGAGAGCGGCTCGAGGTGACCTGGCCGGTAGCGGCGCGCGGCACCGTGCGTTAGCGAAAGGCAAACTTCTCACCACGAAGTCACGAAGAACACGAAGAAACACGAAGATGAACGGGAATCCTTAAATTAATTGGGGATAGAAGCCCTGTGACTGTTCGTGATCCTCACCCGCCAACTTCGACTTTGTTGGAACTTCCGCAATTTGAGCCTTTTACACACGTTTGCTTTTTTTCGCTCTTCTTCGTGATCTTCGTGTCTTCGTGGTGAGTCTTTCGGTTTCAGGTTTTCCGTGGCGTCTGCGTGGCTTCCGGGACGATCACTGAGATGTGCGGGTGCCCGGGCAGGTAGCGTATCGCGACTTTGTCTCCGACGGCGAACTTGCTGCCACGAGGCAGCCGTTGCCTAACGGCGATCGGATTCTCCCAGCCCGGGGCGAGAAACCGGTATTGAACCGTTGCGTCCCACAGACGGGGCGCGTAGCCGATTATTTCCGCTTCCGCCGGCAGGCCTTTGCGCAGCACCGTTTCAGTTTCCTGGCGCCTGGCTCTCAGGAACTGCCCGCCTACCCACAGCAGGAAACCGATCAGCGGCAGCGTCACGACGGAAAAGATCAGCCAGCCATGCCAACTCATCGCTTCTTCTTCTTTGTTTTCGGCAACGCACGGCTTGGGTCGCCGCCGATTTCGGCGAGCACGAAGGTGCCGCCCTGGAAAGTCTCGGCGCGCGAATCGGCGCCGGATTTCTCTTTCGCCAACACTGCGGCTGCGTAGGCCTCGGCATCGTCCTGCGGCCGGTAACCGAGCCGTTCGGCGTTGGCATTGTCGTACCAACTGCGCTGGTTTCCCGAAACCCCGTACACGATTTCGAAGCGTATGTCCGGATGCTCGATGCCGATTCTCACCAGTTGCGCGAAGTCGCGCGGGCTGATCCAGATCGAGAGCCGGCGCTTGTCGGCCGGCGCGGGGTTCACGTTGCCGATGCGCATGCAGAAAACTTGCATGCCGTACTTGTCGGCGTAGAGACTGCCGAGCTGTTCCCCGAATACCTTGGACAGGCCGTAACGGCTGTCCGGCTTCGGGTATACGCGATGGTCGATATTCTGGTCGCGGCGGTAGAAACCGGTGGCGTGATTGCTGGAAGCGAACAGGACGCGCTTTACGCCGTTCACCCGCGCCGCCTCGAACGTGTTGTAGCAGCCGACTATGTTGGCGCGCAGGATCATGTCCCAGGGCCCCTCGACCGCGAAACCTCCCAGGTGCACGATCGCATCGACATCTTTGCTCACCCGCAGCATGTCGGACAGCCGCCCGACGTCGCCGCGCGCGAAG
>JBOIFZ010000345.1:0-7223 GCA_050741735.1 Burkholderiales bacterium | reverse complement strand
TCATAAGGGGCCAGCCCCGATTCATTCAGTTCCAGGAGTTTGCAGCAATGCGCATGGAAGTCCACGTACACGGAACCGTCCTGTTGAGAGCCGGCACCACCAGCTCGCAGATCGAGGAAGCGCTGCGTCCGTGGCTTGATTACATGGACGAGGACAATCTGGCCGACGCGAAGAGCGTGCATCCGGATGAGCCCGGCGTGGTGTTCGACAAGCGCCGGCGTGTGCTCGAAGTCTGCTGGACCGGGGACGTTGGACGCAGCTTCCATCAGATCGTCTCCGAGGCGCTGGCCGCGCTCAACCCGTTCAGCGAGGAAGCGGCGGCCTTCGAAGTGAGCTACTACCTGGAGGACGGCCAGGACGAATTCAGCATGGTTTTCGTCGGCCCGACGCCCGAAATGATCTACGAAGCACAACGCCGGCGCATGATCGAGGACGTGCAGAACCTGCTGTCGCGCCAGTTCACCGAACCCGAAGTCGCGCAGGTCTCCGCGCTGATCAACCAGTTGTTCGAGCGCAACTGGAAAGGCGGCACGACCGCGGCGCAGGCCGGCAGCGGCTCGTCCGAAGTGGTGCCGATGCCACCGGGGCGGAAGCATTTGCATTGAAAGGCAGTGAAGGCGTGAAGGGTGAAGGAGTGAAGGCGTAACACAGATTCAAGATCATGCGCCCGGGCGTGTCCCGGGCGTGTTTTTGTACCGAACCGATCACCCCTTCCCTGATGAATTCCGCAACAGAATCCGCCGCCACGCTGCGCCGACTGCCCGCAGTCAGCCTCGACCCGAACGGCAATCGCAAGGTCGACCTGCGCGCCGTGGTGGCGCTGGCGATCCCGCTGTTCGTCAACAGCGGCATCCAGGCACTGCTCAACCTCACCGACACCTGGTTCATCGGCCGACTGTCCACGGACGCCACCGCAGCGGTCGGCGCATCGTACTGGTTCCTGATCGTCGCGATCCTGCTGTTCGGCGGCGCGGGCCTGGCGGTGCAGACGCTGTCCGCGCAGGCTTATGGCGCGGGCGACAACCGCTCAGCCGCGCGCGCGGTTTGGGCGGGCGTGTGGGGCATGCTGCTGGTGGCGCCGGCATTCGTGGCGATCGCCTTCTGCGGTCCGACCATCATCGGCTGGCTCGGGCTCGAGCCCAATGTGGCGCAGCTCGCCGGGGAGTACTGGTTTCCGCGCATGCTCGGCGGCATGCTCGCAGTCGGCATCTGGAGCACCACCGGATTCTTCAACGGCATCGGCCGCACCCGCGTAACGCTGGCGATCATGACCTTCGTGACTGTGCTCAACGCCGTCCTGAATCAGCTATTCATCTTCGAATTGGGCTGGGGGATTTCAGGCTCGGCGTGGGCCACCACCGCGGCCATGTTCGGCGGTTTGATGCTCGCGGCTGCGTTGTTCACCAGCCGCGCCATCGACCGTGAGTATCACTCGCGCCTGACCTGGCGTCCCAACGCTGCCGACCTTGCCAGACTGTTCCGCGTGGGCATCCCGATGGGCCTGTTTCCGGCGATCGACGTGGGCGGCCTGGCGATGTTTCAGGCCATGCAAGTGGCCGCCGGCGCGGTCGGCGGGGCCGCAACCCAGATCGTGATGATGCTCACGTCGCTCGCCTACCTGCCGACCATGGGCTTCGCGCTCGCCGGAACTACGCTGGTCGGCCAGAGCATCGGCACCGGCGACAAGGACTGGGCCACCCGGGTTGGCAACGCAACCATCAAGCTTGCGGTGGCATACATGGGACTGGTGACGGTGTTTCTGGCGGTAATCGGACCATGGCTGATTCCGCTGTTCGTCAACCCTTCCGATCCGAACGCTGCCGCGGTCACGTCGCTGGGCCGTACGCTCCTGTGGTTCGCGGCCGGCTACCAGATCTTCGACGGCCTCAACCTCGGCGCCGGCTTCTGCCTTCGCGGCGCGGGCGACATGCGGGTGCCGACGGTGGCGATCGTCTTTCTTTCCTGGTTCGGTTTCGTGCCGTTCACCCACATATTCACGTTCGCGCCCGGACAGGGATGGGTGGATTTTCTGCCGCAGCTCGGTTACGGCACCGTCGGCGGCTGGGCGGTTGCGCTGGTCTACACCTGCATTCTCGGCAGCCTCATATACCTGCGCTGGCGCTCCGGCGCGTGGCGCCGGATCGACCTGCGGTAAGATGCGCATGCAAACAACACAGGGCGCGACGCCAGGCGGCCCACCACAATCGGGAGGGATTCCATGAACAGGCTCATCCATTCGGCTGCCGTGTGCGTTCTGGCCGGCGCTGCATTCACTGCACACGCCGCCGCACTGCCGGAAGCAAAACCGGAGGACGTCGGCATGTCCTCGCAGCGTCTCGCCCGGCTCGACGCCACCATGCAAAAAGCGGTGGATTCGGGCGAGTTGCCCGGGGTGGTGATCTTCATTGCGCGCGACGGCCGGCTCGCCTATGCCAGGAGCTTCGGCTGGCAGGACCGCGAAAAGAAAATTCCCATGCGCAACGACTCGATTTTCCGCATCTACTCGATGACCAAGCCGATCGTCAGCGTTGCGGCGATGATGCTGGTTGAGGAAGGCAGGCTCGGGTTGCACGAGCCGGTATCCAAGTTCATACCCGAGTTCAAGGACATGCAAGTCGGCGTCGAGGTCAAGGACACGGCTACCAGCGCATCCACGTTGTCGCTGGTGAACGCAAAGCGCCAGATCACGGTACAGGACCTGTTGCGCCACACCTCGGGCCTCACTTACGGCGCCCTCGGACAGGACACGCCGGTCAAGAAAATGTACCGCGACGCCGGGATTTTTTCGCAGAAGTGGGTGCTGGCGGATTTCGTCAAGGCGCTCGCCAAGCTGCCGCTCGCCTACGAACCCGGCACCACCTGGGAATACGGGCATTCCACCGACGTGCTCGGGCGCGTCGTGGAAGTCGTCTCCGGCCAGACCCTGGATGTGTTCCTGGCCGCGCGCATTCTCAAGCCCCTGAAAATGGTGGACAGCGGCTTTCACGTGCCCGCCGACAAGCTCAATCGCCTCGCGCAACCGGCGCCCGATGTGTACACCGGCAAGACCCCGGAACTGCTCGACGTCACCCAGCCCGCGACGTTCTTCGCCGGCGGGCACGGCATGGTGTCCACCGCCGGCGACTATTTGCGCTTCGCGCAGATGCTCGAGAACGGCGGGGAACTCGACGGCGTGCGTATCCTCGGACCGAAGACAATAGAGTACATGAGCGCCAACCATTTGAACCCGAACATCAGCCCCGGCCCGACCTTCCTGCCCGGGCCCGGCTACGGCTTCGGACTAGGCTTCGGCACGCGGCTCGAGTCGGGACAGTCGGAATGGCCCGGCACGCCCGGCGAGTATTTCTGGGGAGGCTACGCCGGGACCTACTTCTGGGTGGATCCACTCGAGAAACTCGTGCCGGTAATGATGTCGCAGGAACCCGTGCGCCGCCCGCACTATCGCTCGCTGCTGCGCAATTTGGTTTATCAGGCAATCATTAACTAGCCCCTCACCCCGGCCCTCTCCCCGAAAACGTGGAGAGGGTGTAAAAGTACGCAGATGCGAGGATCTGTCGGCATTCTGCTCTCCCTCACCGCGGCTTTGTTGCTTGCGCCGCCGCCAGTGCTGGCGCAAGCGGAGACGGCGCGCACTTTGCTGCTGGTGGCGCAGCCGGACATGCTCGATCCGAATTTTTCCCGCACGGTGGTGCTGGTCATGCGCCCTGAAGAAGGCGGCCCGCTCGGCGTCATCCTCAACCGCCCCACCAACGTCCAGTTGCGCGAACTGTTTCCGGAGCGCGCGGAATTGACTGGCCGCGACGATCTCGTATTCTTCGGCGGGCCGGTGCAACCCGATGCGCTGCTGTTCGCCTTCCGCTCCGCGGTGAAACCGCCGAAAGGTCTCAACGTAACCGGGGACACCTACATCAGCGGTTTCAGCGAGGTCCTCGACGAATTGCTCAAGCATCCGGAGAACGCCAAAGAGCAACGTTTCTTCGCCGGCTACGCCGGCTGGGCGCAAGGCCAGCTCGAGTTCGAAATCGCCAGGGGCGGCTGGTACACGCTGCCGCTGGACGTGGACGCGATCTTCAAGATGAACCCGCTGACGATCTACGATGAACTGCTGAAGCGCGCAGCCGTACGGCGCATCGAGACCCGGCGCGAGTTCGGCGACGGCACAACGGCGGCCGCAGGCCGGTACTGAGCGCGCGGCCGTTGTTGCGAACCATGCTGCCCAATCCGCGCCTGATCCCCATGGGAGACCGGGCACTGGTCATCGAATTCGGCGACCGGTTCGATCCCGAACTGAGCGCCCGCATCGCCGCCGCCGCGCAACATCTGCGCGCATCGCCGCCGCCCGGCGTGCTCGACATCGTGCCGGCCTATACTACGCTGGCGTTGCACTACGACCCGGCGATCATCAGCGCCGGCGACACGCCCTACGAGGCCCTGATCGAACAGATCGAGGCGTGGCTGCACGCGCAGGCCGATGTGGAACTGCCGCCGGGACGCCTGGTGGAGATTCCGGTCTGTTACGGCGGCGGACTTGGCGAAGACTTGGAAGAGGTGGCCCGCCAGCATGGGCTCACGCCCGAGGAAGTCGCCACAATTCACGCCAGCACGGATTACCGCGTGTACCTGCTCGGTTTCGTGCCGGGCTTCGCCTATCTCGGCAACCTGGATTCCCGCATCGCCACGCCGCGCCGTGATACGCCGCGCCCGCACGTTCCCGCAGGCAGCGTAGCCATCGGCGGCGACCAGACCGGCGTGTATCCGCTGGAAACGCCGGGAGGCTGGCATCTCGTCGGCCGCACGCCAGTGAAAATGTTCACCCCGGAAGCCGAGCCACCCTGCCTGCTCCGTGCCGGCGACACGGTGCGCTTCGTGCCGATCTCGCGCGCCGAGTTCGACGCCTTGTCGGGGACCCGTGCATGAACAGGAACGGTGCGTGAACATTCGAGTCCTCAAGCCGGGCGTGCTTACTACACTGCAGGATAGCGGCCGCAATGGCTATCAGCACTACGGCGTACCGGTTTCCGGCGCGATGGACCTGTTCTCGCACCGGGTCGCCAACATCCTGGTCGGCAATCCCGGGGACGAAGCGACTCTCGAAATTACGCTGCAGGGGCCGCGCCTCGAGTTCGATCAGGACACGGTGATCGCGATCTGCGGCGGCGACCTGTCCCCCGCGATCGGTGGCGCCGAGGTTCCCGAAGGCAAGGCAGTAAGGGTGCGCGCCGGCAGCGTGCTCGACTTCGGCGTGTGCCGTGCGGGCTGCCGCGCCTACCTCGCGGCGCGTGGCGGCTTCGATGTGCCACAGGTGATGGGCAGCCGCAGTACCTACGAAACGGCGCAACTCGGCGGCATGCAC
Organism: Burkholderiales bacterium; assembly: GCA_050741735.1. Taxonomy (GTDB): domain Bacteria; phylum Pseudomonadota; class Gammaproteobacteria; order Burkholderiales; family JACQAP01; genus JACQAP01. Next base: position 1,870 of record JBOIFZ010000345.1, on the reverse strand, counting down.
GGGCGTGCGCTCAGAAAGGACGACCGGCTACGCATCGGCGAATCAATCGGAGAAATCTACCCCGATCTCGACGCCGAACTCGCACGTTCCAGGCGCGCATTCGCGTTTCCGAAATGGGCGGTGAATCAACACATCGAGAAACTCGGCCGCACGCCGCAGGTGGTGCGGATCATCCCCGGCCGTCACTGGGAGGCGTTCCCGGCCAAGGCACGCGACGCGCTCACCGAGACCGAGTTCCGCATCGCCCCGGATTCCAACCGCATGGGCTTTCGCCTCGACGGAGCAGCGATCGAACCCGAGAAACCGCTGGAAATCCTGTCGGAAGCCGTGACCTTTGGCACAATCCAGATTCCGCCGGGAGGCAAGCCGATCGTGCTGATGGCTGACCGGCAGACCGTCGGCGGCTATCCCAAAATCGCCGAGGTAGCGAGCGTGGACCTGCATCTGCTGGCGCAGCTCAAGCCCGGCGACCGGCTGCGATTCGAGCTGGTGTCGCTGGCGCAGGCGCAGGCACTGTGGCTCGCGCGCGAGCAGGAGATCATGACCATCCGCGAGGGGGTCGAGAAACACCTGTCCAAATGAGTACATTCACCTCACCCCCCGCCCTCTCCAGCAAGCTGGAGAGGGTGTCAAAGAAATGCGCGAGCGTGGACAGTCTTTTTTGCGTCACCCTCTCCACCCGCTTTTGGGGGGAGAGGGATGGGGTGAAGGGGGAATGAAAACACTCGACCTCAATTGCGACATGGGCGAAGGCTTCGGCGCCTGGGAAATGGGCGACGATGCGGCGCTGCTGGATCATGTCACCTCGGCCAACATCGCCTGCGGCTTCCATGCCGGCGATCCCGGCACCATCCATCGCACCGTGAAGCTGGCGGTCGAAAAAGGCGTGGCAATCGGCGCGCATCCGTCGCTGCCCGACCTGCAGGGCTTCGGCCGCCGCGCCATCGCGGTCACTCCCAGCGAAGCCTACGACATGGTTCTGTACCAGATCGGCGCGCTGGCCGGATTCGCCCGTTCGCTGGGCGGCCGGCTCTCCCACGTGAAGCCGCATGGCGCGCTGTACAACATGGCGGCAAGGGACAGCGGCCTGGCACGTGCAATCGCCAAGGCGGTAAAGGACTTCGATTCGAGGCTGGTGCTGTTCGGGTTGGCGGGAAGCGAACTGGTCCGCGCCGGCCACGAGACGGGGCTCACAGTTGCCAACGAAGTATTTGCCGATCGCACGTATCAATCGGACGGCAGCCTTACGCCGCGGAGCCAGCCGAATGCGATGATCCACGACGTCGAGGCTTCGATCGTGCAGGTCAGGCGCATGATCGGTGAAGGAAAGGTCAAAAGCGTTCAGGGTGCGGACGTCGAGGTCATCGCCGATACGCTCTGCATCCATGGCGACGAGCCGACCGCGGTCGAATTCGCCCGCCGCATCCGCCGCGCACTTGCCGACAGCGGCATCCGCGTCGCACCCGTTGCTCGCTAGCTTTGTAGGTACAGGAGGCGTCCAACTTCGACTTCTCACCACGAAGACACAAAGATCACGAAGACACGCGAAGAAAACTAAAAGCAAGAAAAACTGGACGAGAGTTAAAAGCGCGTTCGTTGCCCACACACCCGCCACTGCCATGTTTTAACACGCGTTAGTTTTTGACTTTGCACTTCTTCGTGTTTCTTCGTGATCTTTGTGTCTTCGTGGTGAGACTTTCTGTTTATAACAAGAGGAGTTAAGAAATGAAGGACAAGCTATTCGACGTTGCCGATCAGGTGGTGCTGGTAAGCGGCGGAAGCCGCGGCATTGGGCGCGCGCGGGCGGAAGGCTTCGCCGAGCGCGACGCGCAGGTGATCATCGCCGGCCGGGAAGCGGACACGCTGAAAC
>JBOIFZ010000344.1:0-4449 GCA_050741735.1 Burkholderiales bacterium | reverse complement strand
CGGGGGATGAGGTGGGTGGGTGAGGGGATCATGAATCGCCGACAGTTCCTTTCACTCGGAGCCGCGTCCGCCGGCTGGGTTCTGCTTTGCGGTCACTCGCCTTACCGGCAGTGGATGGTGTACCGGGAGACTCATCTGATCATCCTTACCAGCCGGGACGATCTCGCGGGCGATGATCTGGGCGAGAAGATCGCCGTCATCGTGCGCGGGGCGCTGCCTGACAGCAAGGCAGTGGTCGGGCGCGGGCCGCACGTGCAGCGCATCGCCAGCCTGATCTCGACCCGGCAGGTGGCGGTCGGCGTTGTGTCGCGCCCCAATGCGCTGGCCATGTATCACGGGGAAGGACCGTTCCGGCAATACGGCGCCATCCCGTTGCGTGTGCTGGTCCAGAACGACGTGTATCGACTTGTCTGCCGTGACGATTTCCTGCCGCAGCATGGTTTTCTCCTCGCCGAGGCACTGATGGAGAACGGCACGGACCTTGGCCTGTCCGTCCCCGGTCGTGACGCGATCGGCGCCGGCGATATTCCTGCGCACGTGGGCGCACTGGCTTTCGCGGAGGGACAGTCACTCGATCTCCCCGACGCGCAGTAACCTCGTCGCGCTGCCCCTGCGCTGCATGCGCAGGTTTTCAACGCGAACCGTAAATCGATCATGCGAACTCTCGTTGCCTTTGTACTGGCAGGCCTGTCCGTGGATGCCTTGGCGCACGAACTCATTACCGCAGAATCCGCGCAAACCTACCTTGCTGTTGTGACGGAGTTGCAAAAGACGATTTCATCGAAGGAACCGGCGGCAAGACGTTCCCGGGGGCACCTCGACTTGGGGAAAACCCTGGACGAAATCCGTGAACTGCTCAACCGCGACCTGGCGGCGCATGGACGGGTGCAGGGACTGCCTTCCAATTTCCTGATGAGCGAGCTCAAGGCACGCGGAGCCGAACTGGCGCTTGCGCCGGACAAGAGCCGCTTTCTCGCCAATCTCCAGCATTACCGCGAGGCGTTGAAGCTTGAACCACCGGGACCGGTTGCCGCCGAAGCGGCATTCCGGTTGTTTCAGGGATACTTCTACGACAGCTTTACCAGCGATCCGTTGCAGCCCAGTGCGCAGACCCGCGCGCAACTGGCCGAGCAGATCAGACTGGGTGAATGGTTATTGAAGATGCATCCGCAGCATGGCGAGCGCGAGGAGACGTCTTTCATCCTCGCGATCCATTACATGCAGGCGGCGCGCTCCGGCAGGGATGCCAAGGAGCAGGCTGCTTTTGCCGACAAGGCGCGCGCGCTTGCCGGGGAATTCCTCAAGACCTACCCGGACAGCATGCGCGCTGCAGCGTTGTTGCACCTGCTGGAAAGCCCGCCGGCCGGCAGGTGAGGGGGGTGTTACGGGCGTTCGAAAGGAACGTAGCCCGGTAATGCCTTGCACTTCGCCGGCATGCGGGCGGCGATCGCGCTGCGACTCAGCGCAAACGCATTCAGGAGGATCGTGGTTGGCAAATCGACGGTCTTGTTGTCGACCCGCTGCTCGCCGGAGGACGTGAAATCGCCTTCCAGCACGTCGCCGTCGTTCGGCTGCGGCCCGTCTATCCATTCGAAAATGCCGTAGCCCGACTTCATTTGCAGGATGAAGAAGGCGCATTCGTGGTTCTTCCAGATCACCATGCCTTGCTCCGCAAACGCGGGAGATGCGTACAGGGCACAAAGTACAACTGCGGCGGCCGCGGCCACTCGCCTCCCGGCGCGGCGGAACGTTGCGCCGCGCGCGAGCAAGCTGGCCGTTTTGCCGGGGTTCATCCCTCCAGAGCCTCGAACTCCTTGCGCTTCTTGCAGAACTTGGGAATCTTTTTCTCCATCTGCGGCTTCGACAGGTCGTACACTTCCGAGTACACCATGGTCGGTTTGCCTTCGGTCGCGTTCTCGATCCGGCGCGATCCGAATCCGGTGAGCTTGCCTTCGAAGACATGGCCCACCATCGGGCTCGGTCCGCCCAGAAACTCGAACAGCGCGTAATGCTCGTCCACCTTGAGTACGAAGAAAAAGCAGCTCGGATCGCGCCAGATCAACTCGCCTTTCTGGGTGCCTTGCTGGGTTTCGGTCTGCGCCGCCAGCGGGCCGACACAGAGCAGGCACAGCGCCAGTGCCTGGATAGTTTTGCGCAACATTGGAAATCCTTGCGAGATGTGATGATTGACCCGAACCGCGCGCGGACTCGCCGGAGCGTCGGGCAGGGATTCCAAGCCAATGATAACCTGCAGGCTTCGGCACCGGCAAACAAAGGCATATCCGCTGGTGTAACATCCTGTTTCGCACTAGAAACCGCCCGCGGTACCATTCCGGGCGCCGTTCGAAGTGCAGGAGCACTCCCATGAAAGTCATCGACCTGCGCAGCGATACCGTTACCAAGCCGACAGCGGAAATGCGGGCCGCCATGGCCGCGGCCGACGTCGGCGACGACGTTTTCGGAGAAGATCCGACGGTCAATCGCCTGGAGGCGATGGCTGCCGCGCTGCTCGGCAAGGAATCCGCGATCTTCGTCTGCAGCGGCACCCAGAGCAATCTGCTGGCGCTGCTGTCGCATTGCGAGCGCGGCGATGAGTACATCGTCGGCCAACAGGGCCACACATACAAGTACGAGGGCGGCGGCGCGGCGGTGCTGGGCAGCATCCAGCCTCAGCCACTCGACTACGAGCCCGACGGCTCGCTCGACCTGGGCCGCGTCGAGGCGGCGATCAAGCCCGACGATCCGCATTTCGCCAGGACGCGATTGCTGTGCCTGGAAAACACCCAGGGCGGCAAGGTGCTTTCGCTCGATTACCTCAGGCGCGCGCGTGAATTCACCCGCAGCCGCGGGCTGGGTCTGCACCTGGACGGCGCGCGCATCTTCAACGCCGCGGTGCATCTCGGCGTGCCGGTGATGGAAATCAGCAAACAGTTCGACTCCGTTTCGGTATGCCTTTCCAAGGGGCTGGGCGCGCCGGTGGGATCGGTGCTGTGCGGATCGAAGGACCTGATCGCCAGGGCACGGCGCTGGCGCAAAGTGGTCGGCGGCGGCATGCGCCAGGCCGGGCTGCTCGCTGCCGCGGGCATTTACGCGCTGCAGCACAACGTCGAACGGCTGGCACGGGACCACGAGAACGCGCGCAATCTTGCCGAGGGACTTTCGCGGATCGACGAAGTTAAAGTCGCACCCGGCGGGGCGCTGACCAACATGGTGTACGTCTCGGTCGAGCCGCAACGATCGGTGGCGATGCGCGAGTACCTGAAGGAGCGCGGCATGCTGATCAGCGGGCAGGGCAACATCCGGCTGGTGACGCATCTGGATGTCGACCGGCCGGACATCGACCGCTTCGTCAAGACGGTCAAGGAATTCTTTGCAAAGGCAGCGTGAAATGCCGTGACAATCGTGAAAACGCCCAGCTCTAGGGGCGTTTCAGTGCAGGCTGATATTTGCGAAGCCAATGTTTTGCCGGAACTACAATTCCATCGCAAGCGGGTGATGCCCGCATACTCGTGACGAGGTAACACCAGATTTTCACAGTCACCAATTACAATTCACCTTTCATCCTTCTCCCTTCACCCTTTCCCCTTCCCCCTTCACTCGTTCACCCTTCACAGGATTTCAAATGAGCACACAGAATGACGAACGCAACATGGCGGTGTTCTGCGATTTCGAGAACATCGCGCTCGGCGTGCGCGAAGCCAAGTACGACAAGTTCGACATGAAGAAAGTGCTCGAGCGCCTGCTGGTCAAGGGCAGCATCGTCGTCAAAAAAGCCTATTGCGACTGGGAACGCTACAAGGAGTTCAAGGCGTCGATGCACGAGGCCGCCTTTGAGATGATCGAGATTCCGCACGTGCGCCAATCCGGCAAGAACTCCGCCGACATCCGCATGGTGGTGGATGCTCTGGACCTGTGCTACACCAAGGCGCACGTGGACACCTTCGTGATCGTCAGCGGCGATTCCGATTTTTCTCCGCTGGTGTCCAAGCTGCGCGAGAACAACAAGGAAGTGATCGGTGTGGGTGTGAAGCATTCCACGTCCGACCTGCTGATCGCCAACTGCGACGAATTCATCTTCTACGACGACCTGGTGCGGGAAAAGAGCCAGGCGCGCCGCGGCGGCGGGCGCAAGAAGCCGGCAGCCAAGCCCGTCGCGGCGCCGAAGACGCCTGCCGCCGAACCGGTGGAGGCCGAAGAAGCGGCGTCGGACGACAAGACGCAGAAGGCGATTGACCTGGTGGTCAACACCTTCGAGGCGCTGGTTTCAGAACGGGGCGGGGACGACAAGATCTGGGGCTCGATGGTCAAGCAGGCGCTCAAGCGCCGCAACCCGGGATTCAACGAGACCTATCACGGATTCAAGAGCTTTAACAGCCTGCTCGAAGAGGCCGCGATCAGGGGGCACCTCAACCTCGAGCACGACGAGAAGTCCGGCGGCTACATCGTGCG
>JBOIFZ010000343.1:0-6858 GCA_050741735.1 Burkholderiales bacterium | reverse complement strand
GTACTGGCCGGGCCGGTGGCGACCCAGACGCTCGCCGACCTCGGCGCGGAAGTGATCAAGGTCGAGCGCCCCGGCGCGGGTGACGACACGCGCGGCTGGGGCCCGCCTTACGTCAAGGATGAGCAAGGCAAGGACACCATCGAGACTACTTATTTCGCCGGTGCCAACCGCGGCAAAAAGTCGGTCACCGTGGACATCACCCGCGGCGAAGGACAGCATCTGGTGCTCAAGCTGGCCGAAAACTGCGACGTGTTCATCGAAAATTTCAAGACCGGCACGCTTTCCCGTTACGGGCTTGCCTACCAGCAGCTCAGGCAGGCGCGCCAGGACATCGTGTATTGCTCGATTACCGGCTTCGGCCAGACCGGCCCTTACGCCGCGCGCCCCGGCTACGACCCGATCGCGCAGGCGTTGAGCGGACTGATGAGCGTTACCGGCGAGCCCGAGGAGATGCCGGGTACCGTCCCGCAACGAGTCGGTGTCGCGGTGATCGACCTGATGACCGCGCACTACGCGGTGATTGCGGTGGTCTCGGCGCTGTACCACCGGCAGGCGACGGGCCGGGGACAGTACATAGACATGTCGTTGCTGGACGTCGGCGTGGCCTCGATGGCGAACATCGCGTCGGCCTACCTTGGCGCGGGCGTGATCGCCAAGCGCAATGGCGGCGTGCATCCGAGCGTGGTGCCCTCGCAGGTGTTCCTGTGCAAGGACGGCTACGTTATTGTCGCCGCGGGCAACGATGGCCAATTCGCCAAGTTGTGCGAAGCAGGGGGCAAGCCGGATCTGGTCCGTGATCCGCGCTTTACCGTCAATTCGGCGCGGGTCAAGAACCGTGACGCGCTGAGACCGCCGCTCGATGCGATGTTTTTGCAGCATCCGGTGTCGTGGTGGAATGCAAGACTGGCCGCGGCTGGCGTGCCTTGTGCACCGATCAACGACATCGCGCAGGTGTTCGAAGATCCTCAGGTGCAGCACCGCGGATTGAGGGCCGAAATGCCGGACCCGGCCGCCGGCAAGACTGCGTTCGTCGCCAGCCCGCTGCGTTTTTCCGAATCATCGGTCGAATATCGGTTGCCGCCACCGCTGCTCGGCGAACACAATCAGGTAGTTTTCAAAGATCTGCTGGGAATGTCGCCGGAAGAAATCGCGCAGCTGCGTGCGTCGGGCGTGATATAGGCGGGAATCCGGCCGAGCTTGCGACATTTTATTCCGGACAGAAGCATCGTTACCCGAACCTGAGCCGCAGGTATCATATTTCCATGACGACCGATCCCGCCGCAATTCCCGTCGTGCACAACACGACAGCCAAGCGCTTCGAAATCACCCTGGACAGCAAGACGGCATACTCGAAGTACCTGCTTGCCGGAGGCAGGATCATCATCGAACATACCGAGGTGCCCGAGGAGCTCGAAGGCCGAGGCCTGGCAAGCCGGATCGTCAGCACCGCGCTCGATTACGCCCGCGCGCAGAACCTGAAGGTACTGCCGATCTGTCCGTTCGCGAAGAGCTTCATCGGCCGCCATCACGAGTACCAGGACCTGCTGGAAAGCTATGGGCAATGAACCGCCGCCGCCCACAAGGTGCGCGCAGCGGCGGTTCCGCGTTTACGAGCCCGTGATCAGCAGGAGTTCGAATTCGCCGGGGCTGAGCGTGCCGTCGTGGTCGAGATCGGCATCGTCGAATTTCGCCAGCAATGACGCATCTTCTTCCCAGATCTCTTCCCGGCTGAGTACGCCGTCGCCGTTGAGGTCCGCTTTCATGCGGATCCAGTCGATTTCGTCCAGGCTGTACGCCGCCGCGCGGGGGCTCACCCATGGGGTAGGGAGCGCTGCCGAGCCCAGCGAGAGCAGCAGAAGCGCGAGGGTGGCGCCGGAATAAAGCAATGTGTTGCGCATGATGACCTCCTCTGTCTGAGTGCGGGACCGGAGAAAGGGCCTCGGGTTTCCGCGGGGTAACTTCTTCTTGAGCGCTGTTGCAAATCGAGACGAGGAGCCGCCTCAGTCGCGGACACTTACAGATTTCGTGCCAGCGAAAACGTTTTTCCCAAAGATCAGTCGGTTATCGTTGAATCGGCCGATAGTGAGCCGCGCGATAAAACCCGAAACCGTCGTCTATTGGGGTCACTGTTGCCGTGTAAACAGCGTAAGTCCTTATACTCAGGCGAAATTAAAGTGTTGCCGCCAAACGACGCCGCATGATCGCCGCGAGCATTGCAGACAGACCGCGACGGGCGGACCGGGTTCAACATTTCTTTTTTGCGGGGTCGAAGATGAATAGCGAAGAACTCTGCTTCACGCCGGCAACCGATCTGGTGCGCATGATCCGCGAGAAGCGTGTCTCGCCCGTCGAAGTGATGAAGGCCACGGTTGAGCGCGCCGGGAGACTGAACACCAGGCTCAACGCCATCTGCACGCCGACCTACGATCTGGCGATGGCGGCAGCGCGCGACGCGGAAGCCGCGGTGATGCGTGGCGCCGCGCCGGGCCCTCTGCATGGCATTCCGACCAGCATCAAGGATCTCGCCTTCACCAAGGGCGTACGGACGATGGCGGGATCGCACATCTTCAGCGACCGCGTTCCGGACTTCGACCACGTCCACGTCGCGCGGCTGCGCGCATCCGGCGCGATTTCGATCGGCAAGACCACGACATCGGAATTCGGCTGGACCGGCGTGAGCCGCAGTCCGCTCACCGGGATTACCCACAATCCGTGGAAGCACGGCATGAACGCGGGCGCATCGAGTGCCGGAGCGGGGGTGTGTGCGGCGGCGGGGATCGGCCCCATCCATCAGGGCTCGGACGGCGCCGGTTCGATCCGCATGCCGGCGTCGTTCTGCGGTGTGTACGGGCTCAAACCCTCGCATGGACGCGTTCCTTATCACCCGTTGCCGGCCAACGGCCTGATCTCCCACGTCGGGCCCATCACACGCACCGTCGCGGACGCGGCGCTGATGTTGCAGGCGATGGCGGGCCCCGACGATCGCGACATGACCAGCATCGCTGCTCCACCCGAAAATTTCCTCGCGAATCTGGAACAGGGCATCAGCGGTCTGAGGGTCGCGTACAGCCCGGATCTCGGTTATCTCAAGGTCGATCCGGAAGTCGCCGAACCGGTGAAAGCGGCGGTGCGCGCCTTCGCAGAACTCGGCAGCAAAGTCGAAGAAGTGAATCCGGGATGGGGCGATCCGATCGAAACGGAGCACTGCCTGTTCGCGGCGCACATCGCCGGCATGTACGGCGGTTTTCTCGAGCGCTGGGCGGACAGGATGGATCCCGGGCTGGTGGCGATCATCCGCCACGGCATGACCTACAGCGCGGTGGATTACTGCATGGCGTACGGCCAGAGGCTCGCCTATTACGATAAGGTGCGTGAGTTCTTCGAGCGTTACGATCTGCTGCTCACGCCCACGCTGTCGGTTGCCGCGTTTCCGGCGGAGCGCCTGATTCCCGCTCACTGGGAACAGCACGATTGGGACTGGTTGCGCTGGGCCGGCTTCAGCTATCCCTTCAACCTGACGTGGCTGCCGGCGGCCACCTGTCCCTGTGGGTTCACGCCGGCCGGACTGCCGGTCGGCCTGCAGATCGTGGCCGGACGAAACCGGGACATGCGCGTGCTTCAGGCTTCACGCGCGTTCGAACAGGCCCGCCCGTGGGCGCAGCGTCGTCCGCCGCTCTGAATCGACAACACCGTCCGGTGGCTATCGGTTTGCCGGATCGATCTTCAATTTTTCGATGACTTGCCGCCGCTGCCGGTTGCGCAATTCCGCAATGCACTTCGTTGCGCCTTCGAAGTCGGTTCGCAGCGCCTGAGCCTCTGTTTCGAATCCTGCCGCGACGGCGCTCTCCAGGCGCTGCTTCAGGCGCGGCTCGACGCCGCACTTGGCTGCGGAGAAATCTTCGAACCACGCCTGCGCTTCCCCCAGGCGATCGAGGTCCTCCCGGGACAACCAGTAGGTGTCGTTCCACGGCGTTGCCAGCATCTTCTCCGTCAGGTCGCGCGGCACCAGCAACTCGTCCAGGGTATCGCGCACCTCGCGCATCAGCGATTCGTAACGCCGCCGCACCGTCTCAGCGTCCGCGCCCCCCAGGCGCCCGGCATCGAAATACGGCCTGTGAACGCCGACCGAATCGGCGACGGCAATCCGCGAAACCGCATTGACGAACATGAAAAAGCACGCACTGATGCAGCGTGTACGCGAAGCGTCGGGAAGCCACGCCTCGATCAATGCGTCCCTGAGAAAATGTCCAATGCGCGTTGCTTCGACGACGTCGCCTCCGTCCACGACGAAGATGACGCGCCCGCCGTGTTCGACGAAGTCCCGGGGATGTTCCCGGAGAAACTGCAGCAAACGGCCCAGGTCTCCCTCGGCAACCTCGCCCTTCATCCACAATGCCTTGCGGTTCGCGGCAGCATCGAAACCCGCTACCGGCTGGAAGGAAAAATTCAGGCCCTGCTGAGCAGGCGCGAACGGAACGTCCCAACAAAGCCAGGCCGCCGCTATGAGCAAACTTCGAAGAATCGTTTGCACCGGAGTGCCCGTCTTGACCGTGCCGGGATCAGCGCCGCTGGTCCGGCTGCACGAAGCCGGGCCGGGCTTCGTGACCACGCGCATAACGCAGAACTTCGGGAAGAAATGCACGGAAATCGGCTTCCAGTTGTGCGTAGTTGCCGACCAGTTCATCCGCCGAGTTCATCAGGCGGTTCTCGCGTTTCAGCCGCTGCCCGATCCGGTTCAGCGCCGTGTATATCGAGCCGATGTCGGCATACGAACCGAGCCAGTCCCAATGCATCATCATCGGTGCCATGCGCTGCAGCCGTTCCGGAAGAACCGTGTGATATCGCTCCAGCACCCGGTAAACCCGGCCGGTGAATTCAGCCAGCGGCTCATCATGAAAATCCTGCCAGTGCCTGGCCAGGAAGTGGTCGTAGAACACGTCCACCATGATCCCCGCGTAACGCCTGCGTTCCGCGCTCATCCGCGACTTGCTTTGCAGCACCACCGGATGGGCGTCGGTGAACACGTCGATCTTGCGATGCATGGCGATGGCGCGGGTGACCTCGCTTCCGTAACGGTCATCGAGCGGCCCCTTCACGAAGTCGCCCATCAGGCTGCCCAGCCACGCCTCTTCGTGCGGTTCGGAAAGATAGAGGTGGGCGAGATAATTCATATGGTGAGGCGAGAGGCGTGAGGGGTGAGGGGTGAGGGGTGAGGAAAAACGGTGAAGGCGTGAAGGTCGAGTCAGTGAATGAGTGAATGTGTTAATGAGCGAAAGACGAGTCGCACTGGCGCGAGTGACGAGCAAAGTCCAAATCAGAGCGTTTTGTTGTTACCCTTCACCCTTCACTAATTCACCCTTCACGCAATTAACGTCCTTCCATATAGTCCACCGTGAGGTACACCAGCGAACGCATGCCGAGTTTGAGCGCGGATTCGTCGACATAGAAGCGGGGAGAGTGGTTGTAGGCCACTTTCGCCAGGTCCGTCCCTTTTGGCGAGCCGCCGAGAAAGAAAAACAGCCCCGGCGCTTTCTGCGCGAAGAAGGAAAAATCCTCCGCACCCGTGGTCTTGCCGCGCAGCTTCACGTTATCCTCGCCGGCCACGCGCTTGAGAGTCGGCAGCATGCGTTCGGTCAGCTCCGGATCGTTGACGGTGACCGCATAGGGCTTTTCGATGGTGACCATGGCCTGCGCGCCGGCCGCTGCAGCGATGTGTTCCGCGGTCGTCTTCACCCGCCGGTGGATGTCGTCGCGCATCGTCTCGTCGAAGGTGCGGATGGTGCCGACCATTTCCACTTTATCGGGGATGATGTTGAAGCGGTTGCCGCCGTCTATGCCGCCGATAGTCACCACCGCTGGTTCCTGCGTCACGTTTATCTGGCGGCTGACGATGGTCTGCAGTCCCATCACGATCTGCGCCGCGACCACGATCGGGTCCACCCCGGTCCACGGCGCCGAGCCGTGCGTCTGCCGCCCCTGCACGGTGATGCGCAGGATGTCGGCTGCTGCCATCACCGGGCCCGGACGGTATGCAAGCGTGCCAACCTCGTGCATCGAGCCGATGTGCAGGCCGAAAACGACATCAGGGCGCGGGTTCTCCATCACGCCTTGCTTGACCATCAACGCCGCGCCGCCTTCCTCGCCCGGCGGCGGGCTTTCCTCCGCCGGCTGGAAGATGAACTTGACGGTTCCGGGCAGGCGGTCGCGTACCTTGGTCAGGATCTCGGCCGCACCCATGAGCATGGCTACGTGGGTGTCGTGGCCGCAGGCGTGCATGACGCCGGTTTCCTTTCCGGCCCACGTGGTCCTGACCTTCGACGCGAACGGCAGGTCCACTTCTTCGGTCACCGGCAGCGCGTCCATGTCGGCGCGCAACGCAACGACGGGGCCGGGCTTGCCGCCACGCAGCACCGCGACCACTCCGGTATGCGCGACACCGGTGCGTACTTCCAGCCCGAGTGCCTTGAGGTGTTCGGCAACCTTGCCGGCGGTGCGGAACTCGCGGTTGCCGAGCTCGGGGTTCTGATGGATGTCGCGCCGCCACTCGATCACCCTGGGCTCGAGTTGATCGGCCATCCGGTCGATATCGGCGTGAAGATCGGCGGCGACAGCGACCGGCACAAACAACAAAAACAGAGGGAGAGCGAGGCGGTCAAGTCGAGTGGGCAGCGGCACGATGGGCTCCTATGGACCAACGATGTGGATTGGCGCAGTGTTGCCTGTCATCGCCGTGGAGTCAATCCGCCGGCGACCTGGCGATTTCTAGGGAAGCTCTGCATAAGTCCCGAATCGCCCGGTCCCTCGAAAGATTCGAAATGTCATTGGGTTGTGCCAAGGTGCGGCGCCTGCGTTGTTACG
>JBOIFZ010000342.1:0-7263 GCA_050741735.1 Burkholderiales bacterium | reverse complement strand
GGCCGGTTGCGCAACCTGCGAGAAAACACGTGCAGGCGAGGGCGAACGGGAGGAGGGTGCGCGGGATCATGATTCCTTGCATTATGGCGGGCGGCGGCGATTATATCGCGGCACCCGGCGGCCCGATTAGAACATTATCGCGGTTTGCAAAACCCGCCTGCTTGGGTCACGATATTCGCCCCCGGCCGGCCGGGCCGACATTCGAACAAGACACGGACAATAAGGATCGAACTCCATGGATCTCGGCATCAAAGGAAAATCTGCCCTGGTGTGCGCCGGCAGCAAAGGACTCGGCAAGGGTTGCGCATTCGCGCTGGCGCGCGAAGGCGTGAACATAACTATCGTCGCGCGTGGCCGCGAAGCGCTGGAAGTGACCGCGAACGAAATCCGCAAGGCCACCGGCGTCAAAGTGACCATCGTCGCCACGGATATCACCACCGAGGCCGGTCGCAAGGAAGCGCTCGCCGCCTGCTCGAATCCCGACATCCTGGTGAACAATGCCGGCGGGCCGCCGCCTGGCGACTTCCGTGACTTTACCCATGACATGTGGATTGCCGCGCTCGAGGCCAACATGCTCACCCCGATCGAGCTGATCAAGGCCACGGTGGACGGCATGATCGCGCGCAAGTTCGGGCGCATCGTCAACATCACGTCGAGCGCGGTGAAGGCGCCCATCGATATCCTTGGGCTGTCCAACGGCGCGCGCACCGGGCTCACCGGCTTCGTCGCCGGCATAGCCCGCAAGACCGTGGCGCACAACGTCACCATCAACAACCTGCTGCCGGGCGCGTTCGACACCGACCGGCTGAAGAGCACCATCGTCGCGGCCGCAAAGGCACAAGGCAAGGCGGTGGAGGAAGTGCACGCCGCGCGCATGAAAACGGTGCCGGCGGGACGTTTCGGCAATCCGGACGAGTTCGGCGACGCCTGCGCCTACCTGTGCAGCAGGCAGGCGGGTTACATCACCGGAATGAATTTCCTCATCGATGGCGGAGCGTATCCAGGCACCTTCTGATGAAGGTGCCTGGGCGTGACTGCGTGACTATCGTGACTATCGTGACTGCGTAGTACTGCGGAACTTCAGCGAACCGGTGAAATCGCACAAGGACCTGGACGTATGGCGGCTGGCCATAGATCTGGCCCAAAACGTCTATGAGGTCAGCAAAGGTTTTCCACGCGGTGAGCAGTTCGGCATGACGTCGCAGATGCGCAGAGCCGCGGTCTCAATTGGGGGCAACATCGCCGAGGGTGCCGCACGGAATGGCCAGCGCGAGTTCACCCCGTTTCTCTACATTGCCCTGGGTTCGGCTAGCGAACCGGAGACCCAATTGGAAATCGCCAGGAGGGTAGGCTTGGTGGCCGAAGGGGATTTTGCACGACTCGATGCGTTGTTGGCGCGAGTTGCACAGATGCTGCGGAGATTGATCCGAAGCGTAAAATCAGATCTGGATAGTTAATCCCAGCCCCACGACAGTCACGTCAGTCACGTTCTTCCGCAATCACGATATGCGAGGCTTCCAATGAATGCACCAAGGGACAACGCTTTCACGTTATCGCTCAAAGACCAGAAACTTTTCCGCCAGCAGGGTTACATCAACGGCCAATGGCGGGATGCCGATTCGAAGGCGACGATCAACGTCACCAATCCGGCCGACGGCTCGGTGATCGGCACGATTCCGAAGATGGGTGCGGCGGAAACACGCCGTGCCATCGAAGCGGCGAACGCCGCATTGCCGGCGTGGCGCGCAAAGCTGGCCAAGGAGCGCGCCAACATCCTGCGCAAGTGGTTCGAGCTGATGATCGCCAATACCGACGATGTGGCGCTGATCATGACCACCGAGCAGGGCAAGCCGCTGCCCGAAGCCAAGGGCGAGATCGCCTACGCCGCCTCATTCATCGAATGGTTCGCCGAGGAAGCCAAGCGCGTCTACGGCGACGTGATTCCGCAGCACCAGGGCGACAAGCGCCTGGTTGTCATCAAGCAGCCGGTCGGCGTGTGCGGCCTGATTACGCCGTGGAACTTCCCGGCGGCAATGATCACCCGCAAGGCGGCGCCGGCGCTCGCCGCGGGCTGTACGGTGGTGATCAAGCCGGCCACCAAGACGCCTTACTCCGCATTTGCGCTGGCCGAACTGGCCGAGCGCGCAGGCATCCCCAAGGGCGTCATCAACATAGTCAGCGGAAGCGCGAAGGAGATCGGCGGTGAGCTGACGTCGAACACCACGGTGCGCAAGATCAGCTTTACCGGCTCTACCGAAGTTGGTGCAGTGCTGATGAAGCAGAGCGCGGACACCATCAAGAAAGTCTCGCTCGAACTCGGCGGCAACGCGCCGTTCCTGGTGTTCGACGACGCGGACATCGACGCGGCGGTCGAAGGCGCGATGATTTCCAAATACCGCAACAACGGTCAGACCTGTGTTTGCGCCAACCGCATCCTGGTGCAGGACGGCGTGTACGACAGGTTCGCCGCCAAACTTGCCGAGAAGGTGAGGGCGCTCAAGGTCGGCCGCGGCACCGAAACCGGCGTCAACATCGGTCCGCTGATCGACGAAAACGCGCTGGCGAAGGTCGAAGAGCACATCCGGGACGCGGTTTCCAAGGGCGCGAAAATCGTGGTCGGCGGCAAGAAACATGCGCTTGGCGGCCTGTTCTTCGAGCCCACCGTGCTCATCGGCGTGAACACGACCATGAAGGTGACCAGGGAGGAAACCTTCGGGCCGGTGGCGCCGCTGTTCCGCTTCAAGACCGAGGAAGAAGGCGTGGCCATGGCCAACGACACCGAGTTTGGGCTGGCTTCCTATTTCTACGCCCGCGACATCGGCCGCATCTGGCGTGTCGGCGAAGGCATCGAATCCGGCATGGTCGGCGTCAACACCGGGCTCATTTCCAACGAAGTCGCGCCCTTCGGCGGGGTCAAGCAGTCCGGCATCGGCCGGGAAGGATCTAAGTACGGAATCGAGGAATATCTGGAAATCAAATACCTCTGTATCGGTATTTGATTTCGGTGGCTAGTTGTTAGTGGCTAGTCGTTAGTAGAAAAATCCAATCCAAGAACTAAACTCGATCTGGACTTCGTCCAATCGCCTGGCACTAACCACTAACCACCAGCCACCAGCCACCAGCCACTCTTGTGCCTTTCAACCAACCCGCCCCCGAGCTGGGCAATCAGTACACCTCGGATCGCGTGCTGCGCTCCTACCTCGTGCGTGCACTCCCCGCCGACGTGCTGGCGGCGGTTGAGCCGGAGCTGGCGAGCCTCGGCGAGCTGGCCGGCGGAGAGCTGTACCGCATGCAGATCGCCGACCGTCTCAACGAGCCGAGGCACACGCCCTGGGACGCATGGGGAAACCGCGTCGATCTCGTCGAAGTCTCGCCCCTGTGGAAACTTGCGGAGCGCATCGCCGCCGAAAGGGGGCTGGTGGCCACCGCCTACGAACGCAAGCACGGACGCTTTTCGCGCATCCACCAGTTCGCGCTGGTGCACCTGTTTACGCCGGCCACCGACGTTTATAGCTGCCCGCTGGCGATGACCGACGGCGCGGCGCGGGCGCTGGTATCGTCGGGCAATCAAGCGCTGATCGCGCGCGCGCTGCCGCGGCTGACGGCGCGCGATCCTGCGCGTTTCTGGACCAGCGGCCAGTGGATGACCGAAAGCACCGGCGGTTCCGACGTGGGCCGTTCTGAGACCATGGCGCGCAAGGACGGCGACCGGTGGCGGCTCTATGGCCGCAAGTGGTTTACCTCGGCGGTGACGTCGCAGATGGCGCTGACACTCGCCCGGCCGGAAGGCAATCCCGACGGCGGCAAAGGTCTGGCGCTGTTTTTCCTTGAGACTCGCGACGCGAACGGGCGGCTTGCCGGCATCCTGGTACACCGCCTCAAGGACAAGCTCGGCACGCGCAAGGTGCCCACGGCCGAACTCACGCTCGACGGCACCCCCGCCTGGGCGGTGTCGGGGGAGTCCGAAGGCGTGCGCAACATCGCGCCGATGCTCAACGTCACCCGTACCTGGAACGCCGTAAGCGCAGTGTCCTACATGCGCCGCGGGCTGGCGCAGGCGCGCGACTACGCGAAAAAGCGCGTCGCATTCGGTGCGCCGCTCGCGGACAAGCCGCTGCACGTGGATACGCTGGCCGGCCTGCAGGCGGAGTACGAGGCCGGATTTCAACTGACGTTCTATGCGGTCGAGTTGCTCGGCCGCGACGAGACGGACTGCCTCGATGGCGGCGGCAAGGATCTGCTGCGGCTGCTCACGCCGATCGCGAAACTCACCACCGGCAGGCAGGCGATGGCGTTGCTGCCGGAAATCGTCGAGAGCTTCGGCGGGGCCGGCTACGTCGAGGACACAGGGATTCCGGTGCTGCTGCGCGATGCGCAGGTGTTCTCGATCTGGGAAGGAACCACCAATGTGCTGGCGCTGGACGCGCTGCGCGCGCTGCAAGCCGGAAGCGCGCTCGGCGCGCTGCAGATCGAAGTGGAAACGCTCGCTTCCGCGGTGCGCGACACGCGGCTGCTGGCCTGCGTCAAAGCGGCCCAGGCCGCGCTGTCACATGCGCAGAGCTGGATTTCGCAGACTTCCGGCGATGCAGTGGAAGCAGGGGCGCGGCGTTTTGCCATGACGCTCGGGCGCGCGTTCGCGTTGCTGCTGCTTTGCCGCCACGCGCAGTGGTCGCTCGACCACGAGAAGGATCAACGCCCGCTCGCCGCGGCTGCGCGCTTCGCGCAGAACGGAGTGGACATGATCGCGGGAGAAGACCTGGCGCTATCCAAGGCGCTGGCCAACGACACCCCTTAAAATGGGGTCAGTCTGACCCCATTTGGGAGCCCAATTCAGGTGTTTGGTTTGGGGGGGCTGCTGGTCAGTGGTTGGTCGTCGAGGTGGAATCGTCGCTGCCGCTCAGGGCTGCCGCCATCGCTACCCCCGTCAACACGATTATCGCGGTAACGGTGGCCACCGTGGCCTTGTCGCTCGAACCACCCCAGCCCGCCGCCTCCGCACCCGTAGAGGCGCCACCGTCGGCACCGGAAGTACCTGCAGTACCGGCAGCGTCCGGGTCCGCAGCGAGGCTTGCAGAGGAAAGGATGCATACAAAAATTGTTCCCCACGTCAGCTTTTTCATTGGCTTCCTCCCTTGGAAAACGCTGGATGTAGCGGATGCTAGTATCGCGCCAAATCCGCGTTCATGGCAACAACTATCGGTACCGGGCGGTCATTGTCTCTTTGGCAATGCATTCAAAGCCAAGCGGAAGTCCGCCGCGGACTGCGCCACCTGCTCGACGGTCATGCCGGGCTTGTAGAGCGCCGAGCCGAGCCCGAAGCCGTCGGCACCGGCGACCCAGTAGTCCGTCATGTTTTGCGGTGTGATGCCGCCCACCGGCAGTATCGGTATTTCCTTCGGCAGCACCGCGCGCAGCGACTTCAGCACTTTCGGCGGATTGGCTTCCGCGGGAAACAACTTGATCGCATCCGCGCCGGCGTTGATCATCCGGAACGCTTCGGTCGGTGTGGCGAAGCCCGGCACCACGAAGAGATTGCGGCGCTTGGCCGCTTCGATGACGCGCTCGTCGGCGTGCGGCATGACGATGACCCTGCCGCCGGCATCCGCGATTTTCGTCACCTGCTCCCAGTCGGTCACCGTGCCCGCGCCGACCAGCACCTGGTCGCCCAGGCGTTTGGCCAGGCGCACGATGCTCGCGAAGGGCTCCGGCGAATTGAGCGGGACCTCGATGATGGTGAAGCCGGTCTCGACAAGCATGGTGCCGATGTCCAGCGCTTCGCCGGGCCTGATCCCTCGCAGGATCGCCACCAACGGCCAGCGCTTGAGCCAGTCGCCGAAGGCTTCGATGTTCATAGACAAGCTGCCAGGCGGAACAGTCCCCTGGTCACGGAATCCGGGTCGAGTGCCTTCGCTTCGATTCCCAGCACGGTGAAGGCGAGACGATAGATCTCCGCGAGCTGCGCGCTGCACAGCAGGTGCACCTGACCCCGCCTGCCGTGCGCCGACCGGATCTCGTGGCCGATAAGCATACCGGAGAGATACGAAGCCGAAGCGGCTTCAGTGAGTTCGCTGAACAGGCCGCGTGCCCGGACGCCGAACAGGTGATGGAGCAGGCCGCCGGCGTCCGCCGAGCGGCGCACACCGTCTTCGAAGGCGGCAGCGTCGGTTGCGCCGTCGTTCATCATCTTGCCGAGGATGCTGTGCGCCCTGAAAACGGCGAACGCCTCGCCGGTCATGTGCGTCGTAAAACGCGCGATCCTGCCGTCCGTCACCTCGACCCATTTGCTGTGTGTGCCTGGCAGGCAGACTGTATGCGCCCCCGGCCCGAGCCGGTCCAGTACGCCGAGGATCTGTACCTCCTCCCCGCGCATTACGTCCGGAATGCCCGCCTCGTCGCGGCAGGTCAGTCCCGGCGCGATCCAAGCCGTGCCGCGGTCCCAGGTTACTTTGCGCATGCCGGCTGCGATTTCCTCGAATCCGGCAGGGCAGGCGGCGTAGGGCACTTCAAACCAGCCCTGGCGGCTGCCGATCATTCCGCTCAACACCACCGGTCCGTCGCCCGCCGCGATCCAGTCTCCGGCCTGTGCTTCCAGCACCTCGGAGAACTTGCCGTTCTCCACCGAAAGGATGCCTTTTGGCGCGGATCGTGCATCGAGCACGCGTCCATCGCTGCCAAGACGATAAGCCCGGACGCTTGATGTTCCCCAGTCTATTGCAATCATAGTAAAGAGGGCCGAGGTTCGAGGGCCGAGGACTGAGGACTGAGGACTGAGGACGGAGGGCCAAGGGCCGAGGAAAGGCGAGAGGAAAGAGAAAAGAGGAAAGATAAGACCAGGTGCTGCGTTCCGCGTGCTGTGTGCTGCGGAAAGGCAAAAAGACAGGGGAAAGAGGAAAGAGAAAAGTAAGGGCGGGGACTGAAGACGGAGGGCCGAGGTCCTGCTTTTCTCGCACTGAGCACTGGGTACTGAGTCATTGTCATTACTCAGTCCTTCGTCCTCAGTCCTCAGTCCTCGGCTCTCGGCCCTCGTACCTCGGCCCCCGGCCCTGGGTATCCACCGTCACAACGGTCACGGCATCCCAGGCTGTAGAAACGCCTTCACCACCTCGATCTGATCGGCCGCCATCAGCATCGGCGCATGGCCGATGCCGGCGAACTCGACGAGCTTCGCATTCGGACCGCGCCGGGTCATTTCCTGCGCCGTCTCCGCGAGCAGCAGGTCGGAATCGGCGCCGCGCAGCAGCAGCGTCGGGCAGCGCACCTGGT
>JBOIFZ010000341.1:0-2674 GCA_050741735.1 Burkholderiales bacterium | reverse complement strand
CGACGACTATGATCTTCGCCGTGGCGGTCTTCTTCCGGATCTCCATTGCCGGGCGGTATTCCTCCGATTCGTACCACTGGCGCGCGCGTTCGATGCTCTCGAACTCGCAGATCACCACGCGCCTAGGCGCCCAGTCGCCTTCGAGCACGTCGATCCTGCCGCCGCGGGCAATGAATCTGCCGCCGTACTTGGCAAGCGACGGCGGGACGAGCTTGCGGTACTCCTCGTAGCCCACGGGGTCGTGAACCTCGATCTGCGAAATCAGGTAAGCAGGCATGACTTGGTCTCCGAAAACAAATGATCCTTGAAGCGAACTCGCCAGGCAAACCCCGCCTTTGACGTTAACCTGATAATGACAATACAATTAACGGCTGAAGAAGGAAACACGGGCGCATAGCGGTCATCGCAGTCAAACCTGGATCGGGGGAGGTTCACCATGAGCGCAACACCAGCAGCTCCGGCACCCGGCGCGGTTCCCTTCGGGAATCTCCCGCCTTTGCAGCTTGCCACGCTACCGGTATTTATCGGCCTGTTCGCTTACGTGGGACCCGGTATTCTCTGGGCCGCGCTGGCGCAGGGTTCCGGCGAACTGATCTTCTGGCCTTACATGACGGCCAAGTACGGCGCGGCCTTCCTCGGTCTGCTGATTCCCGCCGCGTTGCTCCAGTACTGGCTCAATCTCGAGATCTGCCGCTATACCATCGTCACCGGCGAAACGCCGATGACGGGCTTCAGCCGCATCGGCCACTGGTTTGCCTGGTTCGCGTGGATACTGGTCTTCATCGAGAACATCTGGTTCGGCGCCTACGCCTCGGCAGGGGGCACGGCGCTGGCCGCGCTCACCGGCTTCCCCGATGGCTGGGCCCCGCGAGGACAATCGCTGTTTTGGGGTTATCTCACCATCGGCATCTATCTGGTGGCGCTGGTGTTCAGCCGGGTGGCCTACACCCTGGTCGAGAAATTCTCCATGGTCATTGTATTCATCACCATGACCGGAATCATCTTCGCCATCTTTCAGGAGCCCGTTCTCGCGGTTGCCGGACCGTTCTTCAGCGCCTTGGTTCCTCACGTCACCGCGCCGAGCGAAGTGCCGAACTGGGACCCGGCCGACTGGAACACGCTCGCCACTTGCATCGCCTTTGCGGGAGCGGGTGGCATGGGACAGCTCTTCATCGCCTACTGGATGCGGGACAAGGGGATCGGCATGGGCAAGAACGTCGGCCGCGTCACCTCGCCGATCACGGGCAAAGCGGAGACCATCCCGGCAACCGGTTTTTACTTCGCCGATACCGAGGCGAACAAGAAGAACTACAGGAGCTGGGTGCGCTATTTCAGTTTCGAGAACGGCGTGGGGGTGGGGCTGAACCTGTTGACCACCATCATCATGTGCTGGCTTGCGTATGCATTGCTGCTGCCCAAAGGCATCATTCCCAAGGGCTGGGAGATTGCCGTGGTGCAGTCCGCGTTCTTCGAGGTGGCCTGGGGTCCGGTCGGCAAGGCGCTGTTCCTGATCGTGGCGGCCGCGTTCCTGTGCGACGCCTGGCTGCAGCTCACCGACGGCTTTTCGCGCATTCAGGCCGACTTCTTCTACTCGAACATCAAGGGCGCGCAGAAGCTGCACTTCCGCACCTGGTACTACATCTTCGTCGGCATCTTTACCGTCCTGACTGTCGTCACCATGGCGCTGGCGCAGCCCGGCACGCTGATCATCATCCGCGGCGTGGTGGCATTCCTGGGGATGGCCATCATCGCGCCGGCCTTCGTGTACCTGAATTACTTCATGCTGCCCAAGGTGTTTCCGAAGTGGGTGAGGCCCCACCCCGTGACCCAGGTGCTGATGCTGGTGTGCACGTTGACCTACATGGTGTTGGCGGTGGGTTACGTTTACCTCAATTGGAAGCAGCTCAGCGGCTTGCTGTTCGGCAGCTGACGGCGCCGCTGGAGCGTTTCAGCGCGTCTTGGCGTCTTCCTTCACGAACTCGGCGCCCTTCTCGGCGATCATGGTGGTCGGCGCGTTGGTGTTGCCGGAGGTGATGCGCGGCATCACCGATGCATCGATCACGCGCAGCCCGGCGATGCCGCGCACGCGCAGACGGTCGTCGACGACCGCGAGTTCGTCATGGCCCATCCTGCAGGTGCCGACCGGGTGG
Organism: Burkholderiales bacterium; assembly: GCA_050741735.1. Classification (GTDB taxonomy): domain Bacteria; phylum Pseudomonadota; class Gammaproteobacteria; order Burkholderiales; family JACQAP01; genus JACQAP01. Next base: position 524 of record JBOIFZ010000341.1, on the reverse strand, counting down.
AAAATGGTGGTGCCGAGATCGCCCGCCGCGCTCATCAGCGCGATGTCGGTCTTGAAGTCGGGGCCGGGCTTGAATTCCTCCGGCTGGTACTTCGCCAGCGCCTTTGCCTGCATGATGCGGCGGGTGAAGCGGATCGAGTCCACCGCGACTTTCTTGTCCTCGAAAGCGGAAAGATAATTGAGCATGATGGCCGGATGCGCGTGCGGGTCGGGGCTCTTGATGCGCACGTGGCCGCGGCTGGTGGGGCGCAGATTGCACACCGAAGGCGTGATCGCGGGGAAAGAATGCAGCGGCGCGCCGAACTTGTCCAGCGACAGCGGCTGCACGTGCCATTCGATGTTCGCCGACGGCTGCGCCGGATCGCTTTTCGCGAACGCGCCCAGTTGCGAGGGTGGCATGGTCAGCGGACCGGTGCGGAAAAACAGGTACTCGAGCCCCATCGCCATTTTCCCGAACAGGCTGTTGGCGCGCTCGTTGAGCGTGCGGACGTTCTTCACCTTGTACATCAGCCGGATCTGCAGGTG
>JBOIFZ010000340.1:0-10411 GCA_050741735.1 Burkholderiales bacterium | reverse complement strand
GGAGGCGCCGCGCGGCGCCTCCCTCTTTATTTCCGATCCATTTTTCTGTTTTCTCTTTTTTCTTGGGGCGCACACGCGCAACCGCGATGCAAAAAAAAGGCTGCTCGAAAGCAGCCCTTCGGGACTTGCAGTGCTATCAGCGATTGAAGACGTACATCGTGACTTCAAAGCCAAAGCGCATTTCGGTGTATTCGGGTTTGGTCCACATGGTGAGGCTCCTTCAGAGAGTTAATCTACTTCATCGGGGGTTCGCGGCCGCTTCCTCACGACCTTGGTCGGCATTCTGTTGCAGCCCGTTTCCCCGCCATACAGGAAAACACTGAATTCCGGCTCATGATTTTCATTAGATTTGCAGAAACCCGCCTTTTCTCAATATTCTCGTTAATAATCAAGGCTCTATAAGGCCGGCGCGAATCGCGATGATGGCTAGTTCAGCGGAGTTCGATGCCCCCAGCTTCTGCTTTATGTTGTAAAGGTGGGTGCCAATGGTGCGAGGGCTCAACGACATGACGTCCGCGATCTCCGCCACCGAGTGACCCTTCGCCAGCGCCAGGAACACCTTGAATTCCTTTTCGCTCAACATGTCGAGAGGATTGCGCTCGCCGTTGACCTGCTGCATCGCCATCTGCTGGGCGATTTCCGGTTCCAGGAAGGTCTTGCCCTGGTGCACCTGCCGGATCGCCTGCATCAAGGCTTCTGCCGCACTGCGTTTGGTGAGGTAACCGGCAGCGCCGGCCTTCAGAACGCGGCGCGCATGCATCGCATCTTCGTGCGCGGACAACACCAGAATGCGCGCCGCCGGCTCACGCGCCAGTATGCGGTCGATCGCCTCCAGGCCGCCGATTCCCGGCATCGAGATGTCCATGACTACTACATCCGGCCTGACTTCCGGAAACTTGCGACAGGCGTCCTCGCCACTTTCGGCTTCGGCAACCACTTTGATGTCGGGCGATCCCTCCAGAAGAAGCCTGAACCCCATGCGCACGACCGCATGATCATCCACCAGCATTACGCCGATTCCACCGCCCGCTCCATTGCTGTTCAATCCGTTTCCTCCCGCTATGCCGCTTCCACACCGTCGGTCGCGACGGTGGCGGCACTTGCCGGGATGACGGCGGTCACCGTCACGCCCTCGCCCGGCCGGTTGTCGATCTCAAACACCCCATCGAACGCCTGTACGCGCTCGCGCATTCCCATAAGTCCGAAGCGTGTGGCATCGCGTTCATTGCGCTGGGCGATGCCCTTGCCGTTGTCGCGCACCGTCACCCTCACGACGTCGCCGCGCACGGCATCGCGTTCGCGCGCAATCAGGATGTCCGCGCGCGTCGCGGCAGCATGGCGGATGACGTTGGTCAGGCATTCCTGGACAATGCGGTAGATCGTGATGTTGACGGTTTCGCCCAGTCCCTCCAGTTCGCCCTCGAGCCTGAGCTCACAGGCGATGCCCTTATGCCTTTCCCGCCATGCCGCCACGGTCTCCTTCAGCGTCGCGCTCAGGCCCAGGTGGTCCAGCGCCGTGGGCCGCAGTTGGCGGATGATCCCGTGCACCACATCGTAGATGTGCGCGGCCACGGAAACGATGGTCTGCGCATTGCCATGGATCTCAGGCGCGCTTTCGCGAGTGCGGTTGGAAATCGCCGTACCGATGGTCTTGATCGCCGTTACGCACTGGCCGAGCTCGTCGTGCAGTTCGCGCGCGATCGATCGGCGTTCCTCCTCCAGCCGGTTGTGGATCAACTGCGTGAGTTTGCGGTTCTGCTCCAGCTCGCGTTCGGCCCGCTGTACCAGTTTGTGCTCGGTGATGTCGCGCATGCTGCAGATTTCACCGATCACCTGGTTGCTCGCCGGGTCCACCAGGGGCGCCGCCGTCAGCGCGACATCAACCACCCGGCCGTCCTTGGTCAGGCGCTGGGTTTCCACCATTTCAATGAGTTGACGCTGCATGACCGCATCGAGGTTGTCCTGGATTTCATCCTGGCGTTCCGGCGCGGCCAGCAAAGTGGCGGAACGGCCGACGATTTCATCGTCGCGATAGCCGAACATGCGGCCCGCCGCCGGGTTCCAGAACGAAATCCGGCCTTCGAGGTCATGGATGATGATGGCGTCGCTGGATTGCTTTGTGACCAGCGCCAGCCGCCGGTTTTCCGCAAGGCTTTCCTCGAGATTCTCCGCCATGCGGTTGAAGGTGTGGCTGATCGCGTTGAATTCGGGAAGTTCGAATTTCGGCAACCGCGTGTCGAAGCGGCCCTTCTCCATTTCGGACAAACCGCCGAGAATTTTGCCGATGGGCCGCAGCGACCGGCCCAGCAGCCAGAACACCAGCACGTTGACCAGCACGAAGAAACCCAGCACCAGCCAGAAAAAATTCTTCAGGTCGTCCCAGGCATCGAGGATGGATCGCGAAGCGTCCGACGTGATGACCACCGTGCCGTTCGGGAGATTCAGCCGGAACTCGCCGATCTTCGGATCCGCCAGCCGGTTGAACCAGTCCGGTGCCCACCTGCCCTGTTTGTACTGGGATGGCGGCGAGGTGTAGATCAACTGGTCATTCTCGTCGTACATCTTGATTTCGTTGGCACGTACGCGGCCGACGTGGCGCAGGAACGACAGCAACGCCTGGTTGTGCGGCCCGCTTTGCGCGTTGGCCCGGGTGTTGGCGATCACGGTTTCCATCAATTGCACGGTGACCTTGGTACCCGCCTCGATCTCTTCCCGGATGGAGCGGCGCGTTTCCTCGATCAGAACGTCGGATGCGGCCAACGCGAAAATCACAATGACCAGCGTAATCACGAAATTGATGCGGAAGCGCAGGCCGAATTTCCTGATCATCGGGAGCCGCCCAGAAGATCGCGCATGCGCGTGGTCGCCGAGCACAGTTCCGCTGCGATCGCCGGCTGCATTGCGGAGTGGCCGCCGTTGGGTACCAGACGCAGGTCCGCGCCCGCCAGTCGCCGCGCCACCTCAAATGCACTGATTGGTGGGCACACCATGTCCATTCTGCCCTGCACCAGGGTTATTGGTATGTTGCCGATCCGCCAGAGATCATCAAGCAGCTGGTTGGGCCGCAGAAAACACTGGTGAGCCAGAAAATGGAGCTGGATTCTGGCGCCTGCCAGCAATTCCTCTGCCGTCGCGACGTTGCGGCCGCCATTACTGCCATTAGACATCTCCCCGATCGCCATTACACAGGCTTCATATTCGCACCAGCGCCGGGCCGCCGCCAGCGCGACCGATGCATCGGGGTGATCGATGAGTTGCCGATAGTGCTCGATTATGGACTCGCCCGCATCCCCGGCAAAGTCCGCCCAGGCCTCGGGGACGAAGCGCCGAATTCCCGAAACATACCACTCCACTTCCGCGGCGCCGCCGAGAAACACGCCGCGCAACACCATCCCGGCAACCCGATCCGCATGAGCGTTTGCATAGGCCAGGCTCAACGTACTTCCCCACGAGCCTCCGAACAGCAGCCATCGATCCACGCCCAGATGATGGCGCAATTGCTCGATGTCGGCCACAAGGTGCGAGGTGGTGTTTTCGAAAGTCGAACCCGCGGGCGTGCTCTGCCCGCAACCACGCTGGTCGAACAGAAAAATGCGGTAGAAGGCGGGGTCGAAGAAACGGCGATGCGCCGGGCGCGACCGGCTTCCCGGTCCACCGTGGACGACCAACACGGGAAATCCCGCCGGCCTGCCGCTTTCCTCGAAATAGACGCGATGACCGCCACCGACATCAAGCCAGACCTTGCGGTAGGGTTCGATTGCAGGATAAAGGACTTCGCCGCTGGCTTGGTTCTGATCAACGACCATGCCCGGCGAACGAAAAAATCAGGATTCTTGCAGTTTGAAGACGATCGGCACGGTCACCGTCAGTTCGCGGCCGCGAAGGTTCTGCGGCGCCTGCGGCAGGGGCGAGGCCCTGCGCACCATGTTGAGCGCTTCTTCGTCGAGAACCGATCGCCCGCTGCTCTTGCCCAGCGTGATGCTGGTAACTTTGCCATCCGCGGCAATCTGCAGAAGCACTTCCGCCGTGCCCTCCCAGCCGCGCCGTTGCGCCTGCGGCGGATACTTCTGAAAGCGCTTGATTTCCCTGGAGATCGACTGGCCGAATATCAGCAACAGGTGCGGCTCCACCGGCGACACACTCGGCTCCTTCTTCAGCGCCACCGGCTGCGGAGGTGCGGGGGGCGGCACTGGCGCGGCGACCGGCGCAGGCTGGACCGTTGCCGCCGCGACAGGCGGCGTGGGCGGCTGGACCGGCGGTGTCACCGGCTCGATCCGCGGCTGGGCGACCGGGACCGGGGGCGGCTCCACCTGCGCAACCGGCGGCGGCTCGGGTTGCGGCTCGATCGTGGGTTCGGGCTCAATTTCGATCTTGGGCGCGACACGAGCCTCCGGCTGCGGTTCCGGTTTTGGCACCACCATGGGCTCGGGGCGCGGCTCGATCTGCGGTTCCGGTCGAAGCACCGTTTCCTCGACGGTTCTCTGCGGCGGTGCAGGGGTCGTTACCGGCGCGGGCGGCACCACTTCCCGCAACGGCATCGGCCGCACCTTAGGCTGCTCGGGGAGGACGATCTCGACATTGAGCACCTTGGGCGGCTCGATCACCACCGCACGAAAGCCGGGGACGAGCGCGATCAGCGCCGCGTGGATAAGCAGCGACGCCACGAAGGCAACCTTGAATGGTCGCTCGCGGTACCAATCCGTCATCGGCGAGGGGTAATAAAACCCTCTCTCAAGCGCAGCGTCAGACATGCCCGAAGCGTAGTGCAAGGCCTTGAGACAAGTAAAGTTTCGCCGCAAAACTCATGAAAATCATGAGAATCAATTGGTGATTTTCGTGTGCGGGTGTCGCGGCGCCTTTGCGGACAATGCTCATGAACTCATTGGATGCAGGTTGGCGCAGCAATCGGTGGTGCGGCCGGTGTCGGATGATTCGGCAACGAGCGGGCCAGGCCCGCGATCTTTCGATCTCAACTTCTGGAGAAGCCTTATGTGGAGCAAGCCTGAGTACACCGAAATGCGTTTCGGCTTTGAAGTCACGATGTATATTGCCAACCGCTGAACTGGGTTGGGCTTGGACGAAAGCCCCTTCGCGGGGCTTTCGTTTTTATGCGGGCGATAAAACTTTTTTGACAAAAAATGCGAATAAGGGTTCTCGGTGCTTCTGCCGGCGGAGGATTTCCGCAGTGGAACTGCAATTGCCGCCTGTGCGACGGCGTTCGCAAGGGCAGCGTCCGGGCCAAGGCGCGCACCCAGTCCTCCATCGCCGTGAGTGCCGACAACATCAACTGGGTGCTGTTCAACGCTTCGCCGGACCTGTTGGCCCAACTCAAGGCGTTCCCGGAATTGCAGCCGGCGCGGGCGATCCGCGACACCGCGATCCGCTCTATCGTGCTGATGGATGCGCAGATCGACCACACCACCGGATTGCTGATGCTGCGTGAGGGCAAGCCGCTGGAGATCTACTGTACCGGCATGGCACGCGAAGACCTGACCACCGGCAACCCGCTTTTCAATGTCCTCGAACACTACTGCGGCGTACACTGGCACCAGGTGCCCACCGGGGCCGGCAACGAGTTCCCGGTTATTGGCGCGGAAGAACTCACTTTTACCGCGGTACCACTAAGCAGCAAGGCGCCGCCCTATTCGCCGCACCGCGACAACCCGCACGAAGGTGACAACATCGGCATGCGCATCAGGGACAAGCGCTCCGCCAAAGTGCTGTTTTACGCCCCCGGGCTCGGCGCAAACGAGCCGCACCTGAGGCCCTTCCTCGAGGAGGCCGATTGCCTGATGGTGGACGGCACGTTCTGGACCGACGACGAGATGATCAAACTCGGTATCTCGAAGAAACGCGCGCGCGACATCGGCCACCTGCCACAGTCGGGTCCCGGGGGCATGATCGAGGTGCTCAAACCGCTCAAGGCGTCGCGCAAAATACTGATCCATATCAACAACACCAATCCCATCCTCGACGAAGACTCGAAGGAGCGCAAGGAATTGGGCGCCCGCGGCATCGAGGTCGCGTACGACGGAATGGACGTAACACTCTGAACGGGAGCGCGCATGGGCGCAGCCGAAAATCTGCCGTGGAGCAAAGAGGAATTCGAGAGCCAGTTGCGCGCCAAGGGCAAGCGCTACCACATTTATCACCCGTTCCACATCGCGATGAACAGTGGCAAGTGCACCCGCGAGCAGGTGCAAGGCTGGGTCTATAACCGCTTCTACTACCAGACCAGCATCCCGATCAAGGACGCAGCGATTCTCTCCAACATGCCGGACCGCGAACATCGCCGCAAGTGGATCCAGCGCATCATCGACCACGACGGCGTCGAGGGCCAGGAAGGCGGCATCGAGGCGTGGCTGCGCCTGGGCGAGGCATGCGGGTTAAAACGCGAAGAGATCACTTCGCTCAAGCACCTGCTGCCCGGCGTGCGCTTCGCGGTGGATGCCTATGTCAACTTCGCCCGGCGCGCACCCTGGCAGGAGGCCGCGTGTTCGTCGCTCACGGAATTGTTTGCGCCGGAGATCCACAAAAAGCGGCTGGAGAACTGGCCGCAGCACTATCCGTGGATCGAACCCGAGGGCTATTCCTACTTCCGCAAGCGCCTGTCGGAAGCGCGCCGCGACGTCGAGCACGGACTCAAGGTCACGCTCGATTATTTCAACACCCGCGAAGACCAGGAAAGGGCGCTGGGTATCCTGCAGTTCAAGCTCGACGTGCTGTGGAGCATGCTCGACTCGATGCAGATCAACTACGGGATCGGCGAAATCCGGTATGCCTGACGCCGCGACCTTCACGGACGATACCGTGTTCGAACTGCAGCGCCACTTCCGCTTCCAGTGGGAGCCGGCACAACAGGGCTTCGTCCTGCTTTATCCGGAAGGCATGGTCAAGCTGCCGGGCAGCGCCGGAGAAATCATGAAGCGAATCGACGGTAAATCCAGCGTGCGCGCAATCGTCGAGGATTTGCAAAACACCTTTCCCGGTGCGGACTTGAGAGGGGACGCCATCGGATTTCTGGAGCATGTACATGGAAAAGGCTGGATCCGTCCCAAACAAACCGGGTAATCCGCTCTGGCTGCTGGCGGAGATCACGTACAAGTGCCCGTTGCACTGCGTGTTCTGCTACAACCCGGTGGACTACACGACCTACGGCCAGGAGCTGTCGACCGAGGACTGGTTGCGCGTGCTGCGCCAGGGCCGCGAGATCGGCGCAACGCAGTTGGGCTTTTCCGGCGGCGAGCCGCTGGTACGCGACGACCTCGAGATCCTGGTCGCGGAAGCGCGCAAGCTCGGCTATTACTCCAACCTGATCACCTCCGGCGTGGGGCTCAATGAAAAGCGTATCAGCGCTTTCAAGGAAGGCGGCCTGGATCACATCCAGCTGTCGTTCCAGGACTCGACCAGGGAGCTGAACGACTTTCTGTCGAGTACCCGCACTTTCGATCTCAAGCAGAAAGTGGCGAAGCTGATCAAGAAACACGAGTACCCGATGGTGCTGAACTGCGTGCTGCACCGGCACAACATCGACCATGTCCAGCAGATCCTGGAGATGGCCGAGTCGATGCAAGCGGAGTACGTGGAACTCGCCAACACCCAGTACTATGGCTGGGCCTACGTGAACCGGGATCAACTGCTTCCGACCCGCGAACAGTTGCAGCGGGCCGAGGAAGTCACGAATAAATTCCGCGAACGCGTCGGCAAAAGCATGCGGATTTTCTTCGTGGTTCCCGATTACTACGAAAACCGCCCGAAAGCATGCATGAACGGCTGGGGCGCGGTTTTCCTCACCATCACCGCCGATGGTCTGGCGCTGCCTTGCCACGAAGCACGCCAGCTACCCGGCCTCACCTTCCCCAACGTGCGCGACCACGACCTGCGCTCGATCTGGTACGACTCGCCCGGCTTCAACGCCTACCGTGGCGATGCGTGGATGAAGGAGCCGTGCCGCACCTGTCCGGAAAAGGTCAAGGATTTCGGCGGCTGCCGCTGCCAGGCCTACATGCTCACCGGCGATGCCACCAACGCCGACCCGGTATGCGACTTGTCCCCTCATCATCATCTGGTGACCGACGTAGTGGACAAGGCGCAGAAACCGGCGCCTGCCGTCGGGGTCAAGCCGATCCTGTTCCGCGACGACAAGAATTCGCGTGCCTTGAGCAAAACACCGGCCTGATAGAAACTCCCGTTTCATGAATCAGGCCGCTGACTCGCTGCTCGCTGTGCGTGCCAGCGGGCTTGTGAAGCGTTACGGCCAGTTGGTCGCGGTGGACGGCCTCGACCTTGACATTCCCTCCGGCCAATTCTTCGGATTGCTCGGTCCGAACGGCTCAGGCAAGACCTCCACCATCCACATGCTGGCCACGTTGATCCGCCCCAGCGGCGGTTCGGCCCGGGTTGCCGGCCACGACGTGGTGGACGAGGCAGTGAAGGTACGCGGCGCGATCGGACTGGTGTTCCAGGACTCGGCACTGGATCGCTCGCTTACCGTTGCCGAGAATCTGCGCTTCGCCGGCCTGCTCTACAACCTCACCCCGGCGGTCATCCGCGAACGCTCCGCGGAGCTGCTCGAATTGTTCGGACTCGCCGACAAAAGCAATCGTCCCGTGGGGTCACTCTCCGGCGGCATGCGCCGCGCGCTCGACATTGTGCGCGGAATGATCCACCACCCCAGAATCCTGTTCCTGGACGAACCTACCATCGGGCTCGACCTGCCCAACCGGCGCAACATCTGGCACTTCATCGAGAGGCTGCGCGCCCGCACCGGGATGACCGTATTGCTCACCACGCACTATCTGGAAGAAGCCGACAGTTGCGACCAGGTGGCATTCATCAAGAGCGGCAAGCTGGTGCAATCCGGCCCTCCTCGCCAACTGGTGGAAAGTCTGGGCAGGCATATCGTGGAGATCGAAAGCCTGGATATTGACGCGCTTTCGCAACGGCTCGCCTCGAAACTCGGCCCCTGTCTCAAGGATGGCGAAGTCGCGCAGTTTCGCTACCCCGAAGAGGACGTGACGCCGCTGGCACGGCTTCAGGGCGAACTGGGCGCGCAGATCAAGGCGCTGCGCTGGCGCCGGCCGAATCTGAACGATGTATTCCTGTGGATCGCGGAAGGGAAGATCTGACGATGCCCTGGCGGCCTGTCTATGCAGTGCTGGAACGCGAAGTGGTTCGCATGTTCCGTCAACGCACCAGACTGGTTGCGGCAATGGTGCGGCCGCTGATCTGGCTGTTCGTGATCGGCGCCGGATTCGGCGCTGTACTCGGCCAGGCCAGCGGCCTGAGCTACCAGCAATTCCTGGTGCCGGGCGTGCTGGGAATGACCATGTTGTTCGGAGCGATGCTGGCGGCGCTTACGGTGGTCTACGACAAGGAATCCGGCGTGATGCGCATGCTGATCATTGCGCCGTTTGCCCACTACTGGATTGTCATCGGCAAGATGCTGGCTGCGGCGCTGGCGGCGATCCTTCAGGCGCTGCTGCTGCTGATCGTGCTCGCCTTGCTGGGATACATGGGCCAGGAAACGCGGTTCGGAATATTGGTGATCGGGTTGATTGCAACGTCGCTGGCCTGCGCGGGAATCGGCATGCTGGTGGCCGCGTTTACCCGGACACTCGACAACTTCGCGGCAATCATGAATTTCGTGATCTTCCCGGTGTTCTTCCTGTCCGGCTCGCTTTACCCGGTGAACCAGCTGCCGGCGCTGCTCAAGACGGTGGCGTTGGCGAACCCCTACACTTACGGCGTCGACCTGCTCAAGCACGCCACGCTCGGCGTTCTGCCTTCCGGTATGGGGGCGGATTTCCCGCTGGCGATGGATCTTGCAGTGCTGTGGAGTTTCACGCTTGCAGCGCTGATCGTTGCCAGCTGGCGCTTCTCACAGGAGAGCGCCTACGAGCCGATGATCCACATCCTCACCGGCAAGCGCGGTGGGTAGACGATCATCCGCCTAACCACAGAGACACAGAGGCACAGAGAAGTACGTGTACCGGCAAGTCAATAACGGGAGCAATTCAAGAAAGTTTGTTGCCGATCCTATCCATTCGCGCATTTGATTGACGCATTCTGAATTTCTCCGTGCCTCTGCGTCTCTGTGGTGAATCCAGCCGGCAGTCTCAGTGGTGATGCCCACCGGGGCCGTGCACGTGGCCGTGGTGCAGTTCTTCGTCGGTCGCGGCGCGCACATCGACCACGGTGCAGGTAAATACCAGAGTCTGCCCCGCCAGCGGATGGTTGCCGTCCACCACCACCTTGTCGTCGGCGATCTCGGTGACGGTATAAAGCTTGTACTGGTCGTAGTCTTCCACAGCGCCCTCAAACTGCATGCCCACCGTGATGTTTTCCGGGAACAGCTTGCGCGGTTCGCTGCGAACCATATCGGCTTCATACTCGCCAAACGCATCATCCG
>JBOIFZ010000339.1:0-1776 GCA_050741735.1 Burkholderiales bacterium | reverse complement strand
AGTACGTATCCCGCGTCGGCAGGATTCCTGCGGAGGCCGATCACAACTGGAAAATCATCCCTCCCGAAGCCGTGGAAGCGATGCTCGAGGAAGTGCGGCGGCGCGACGAGCAGCGCGCGGTTGGCGCTGGCGCGTCTCCGTGAAGTTTCGTCGCGCCTGCGTGTTCCACTTGGCTCCCGTTCCCCCGTTCTCCTGCACGGAAAGAGGTGTTGTTGCAACGTAAGAATGTCACCCCTAACAGCCGAGTGAAAATGTCACCCCCTCAGAGGGATTCAACCTGCAATTTCGTGTCGCCGTGGTAGACGGCGATGCGTCCGGCCAAGTCCTGAACGAGCTGCACGCGGGCGCCGGCGAAGCTGAAGCGCCGCGGCTGCGGTGGGATCTGGAAGCGGCGTCCGTCCCACTGCACGACGTTGTCGTTGCTGACGATGCGCTCGTGGATGAAGCAGCAGATGCGGCCCAAGTCGTGCGGCGTTGGCCGCCAAGCTCTTTCCGCGTGCGCCGGAGCGCGACCGAAGCGGCGGTTGTAGTCGGGCAGGAAGCGGCGCAGGACCTGGTTGGCGGTCTCCAGATCGGCGGCCCCGGCCAGGCGCAGTTCGCTGCGCAAGCGATCCTGGAAGACGCCCCACAGCCGTTCGATGCGACCTTTGGCCTGCGGACTGTTGGCGGGGATGAAGGTGACCCCGAGCTGCTCGAGCGCGCGGCCGAACTGGGTGGGGTGCTGGCGACCAGCCAGTTCTTCTTCCACGGTCCAGTGGTCGTCGTTGCGCACGAAGACGCCGCAGCGGTCGCCATACAGACTGAGCGGCACGCCGTAGCGGCGCAGCACCCCGCGAAAGACGCGGAAATAGCCGTAGGCGGACTCGCTGGAGAAGAACTCCGCCCCCGCCACTTTGCCGGTGGCGTCGTCTTGAAAGCCGAGCAGGGTGATCTGCGGGCCGCGGCCTTCCAGCCAGTCATGCGGACTGCCGTCGACTTGCAGCATCTCGCCCTCGCGCAGCCGGCGCGGTCGCCGCTGACGATGAGCCGGTGGGCGGCGCTTGCGCGGCGGGCCGATCCCGGCGGCGCGCAAGAACTGGCGGAGCGTTTCGCGACCGATGCGGAGGCCCTCGACCTCGCGCAGTTTCTCGGTGAGGTGATGGTCATTGAAGCCGACATAGGTGGTGCGCGCCAGGTGCAGGATGCGCTGGCGCACCGGCGCGGGGGTGCGGCGCGGACTGGCGCGCCCCCGACCCGCATGCGCCATCGCCGCCGCACCCCCGCTGCGGAACTTCTGTTTCAGCCGCTTCACCTGCCGGGGACTCAACTGCAGCAGTGCGGCGGCTCGGCGCACGCTGGTCGTCCCCTTCAGGCACGGTGCGATGACTGCCACTCGACTCAGCTCTTTCTGGCTCAACGTGATCGTCCCTTGGTTTCCCATAGGGGTGACATTTTCACGTGGCCGTTAAGGGGTGACAGAATTATCCGGCTAAGACACCTGCGCGGAAAGAGGTTGACACTCCGGAACGATGCTGTTACTTTTTCGCGCTTGTGAAAATTTCGTCGCGTTGACACGATTCAGCGCAGGAGGAACCGCAGCCCGGCAAGGTAAATGGCCTTCGTCGCGAAGAAGATTTTCATTACAAAGGGTGTCGGCAAACATCGGGAGCGGCTCTCCAGCTTTGAGCTCGCGCTGCGCAATGCCGGGATTGCGGCGTGCAACATCGTGCGCGTCTCCTCCATTTTTCCTCCGCACTGCAAACTCATTTCGCGCGCCGAGGGCTTGAAGCATCTGAA
>JBOIFZ010000338.1:0-7918 GCA_050741735.1 Burkholderiales bacterium | reverse complement strand
TCCAATTTCATCCCCAGCGTCAAACCGCGGGAAGCGAGCACTTCCTTGATCTCGTTGAGCGACTTGCGGCCGAGGTTCGGCGTCTTCAGCAGCTCGGTCTCGGTGCGCTGGATCAGGTCGCCGATGTAATAGATGTTCTCCGCCTTGAGGCAGTTGGCCGAGCGCACCGTGAGTTCCAGGTCGTCCACCGGGCGCAGCAGGATCGGGTCCACCTGCGGGGCCTTCGGCTGCTCGATCGGCGCCGGCGTACCCTTGAGGTCCGCGAACAGCGACAGCTGGTCGACCAGGATGCGCGCCGCGTAGCGTATCGCTTCCTCGGGCTCGACCACGCCGTTGGTCTCGATGTCCATTATCAGCTTGTCAAGGTCGGTGCGCTGCTCGACGCGCGCGGACTCGACCGCGTAGCTCACCCGCTTCACCGGGCTGAACGAGGCGTCCACCATGATGTTGCCGATGACGCGACCTTCCTTGGCAAGCGCCCGGGTGGTGGCCGGCACGTAACCGCGACCGCCCTCGACCTTGATCTGCATGTCGAGTTTGCCGCCTGGCGCGATATGCGCGATCACGTGGTCTGGATTGATGATCTCGACGTCGTGCGAGGCTTCAATGTCTCCCGCGGTCACCACGCTCTCGCCCTGCTTCTTCAGATTCAGTACGGCCTCGCCGCGGTTGTGCATTTTCAGCACAATGCCCTTGAGGTTGAGCAGGATGTCGACCACGTCTTCCTGCACGCCGTCGATCGTGGAGTACTCGTGCAACACGCCGTTGAACTTGACTTCAGTCGGCGCGAAGCCGGGCATCGAGGACAGCAGCACCCGGCGCAGCGCGTTGCCCAGCGTATGGCCATAGCCGCGCTCGAACGGCTCCATCGTCACTTTCGCGTGGAAAGGCGCGATGGTCTGAACATCGATAATTCGCGGCTTCAGAAAGCTGCTTTGCATAAAGGTGACCCTCTACGAGAAATTCGGATCGTTACGGCCCAAAAACGCACGGCCCGGCCGGTCAACATCGGGAACGGCGGGCCGCGATCAGGCCGCGTTACTTCGAGTACAGTTCCACAACCAGCGATTCGTTGATGGTGGCGGGCAGTTCGGAACGTTGCGGCTTCGCCTTGAACGTGCCCTTGAGCGCCTTGATGTCCACTTCAATCCAATCAGGGTATCCGCGTCCTTCCGCGGCCTCGGTCGCCGCCTTGATGCGCAGTTGGCTCTTCGCCTTCAGGGCCACTTCGATCACGTCGCCCTGGCGCACCTGGTAGGAGGGAATGTTGACCCGCTTGCCGTTCACCAGGATGGCGTTGTGGCGCACAATCTGGCGCGCCTCGGTGCGCGAGGCGCCGAAGCCCATCCGGTAGGCCACCGTGTCGAGCCGGCTTTCCAGCATTTGCAGCAGCGCTTCGCCGGTCACTTCCTTGGCGCGCGCTGCCTGTTTGTAGGTATTGCGGAACTGGCGCTCCAGCAGCCCGTAAATGCGGCGGATTTTCTGCTTCTCGCGCAACTGCGTGCCATAGTCCGAACGGCGCAGGTTCTTCTGGCCGTGCTGGCCGGGCGCGTACGAACGGCGCTCGATGGCACACTTGTCGGTGAAGCATTTCTCGCCCTTGAGGAAGAGTTTTTCCCCCTCACGGCGGCACTGGCGGCACTTGGGATCCAGATTTCTTGCCACTACAGTCTCCTTCGATCAGATACGGCGCTTCTTGGGCGGGCGGCAGCCGTTGTGCGGTACCGGAGTCACGTCCGAGATGCTGGTGATCTTGAAACCAACCGCGTTCAACGCCCGCACCGCGGATTCGCGTCCCGGTCCGGGGCCCTTGATGCGCACCTCCAGATTCTTCACGCCGCATTCCTGCGCCGCGCGGCCGGCCTGCTCGGCGGCGACCTGGGCGGCGAACGGCGTCGACTTGCGCGAGCCCTTGAAACCGGCGGCCCCGGAAGTCGCCCACGACAGGACATTACCCTGGCGGTCGGTAACGGTGATGATGGTGTTGTTGAAGGAGGCGTGAATGTGGGCGATGCCTTCGGCCACATTCTTCTTGACCTTCTTCCTGACCCGGGTTGCGGTAGTCGTTACCTTTGCCATGTCTTGAAATCCCTGTACTCGATGCGTTTACTTCGCCACGTTTACTTCGGGGCGGCGGCCGGCGCCGACGCTGCGCCGGCGCTGCGCTGGATTGCCTTGCGCGGGCCCTTGCGGGTCCGGGCGTTGGTGCGGGTACGCTGACCGCGCACCGGCAGGCCACGGCGATGGCGCACCCCGCGGTAGCAGCCGAGGTCCATCAGCCGCTTGATGTTCATCGACAGTTCGCGACGCAAGTCGCCTTCGACAGTCAATTTGGCGACTTGTTCGCGCAGCTTGTCCATGTCGTTGTCGGACAGGTCCTTCATCTTGGTCGAGAAAGTGACCCCGGCAGCCGCGCAGATCGCGCGCGCGCGCGCGCGCCCGATGCCGTAAATCGCGGTCAACGCGATCTCGGCATGCTGATGGTTCGGAATGTTTACACCGGCGATACGAGCCATAGTCGTCGTTGCGTCCTAAGTAAAGTGGCGTTGCCGCCCGTTTAACCCTGTCGTTGCTTGTGGCGCGGATTCGTGCAGATCACGCGCACCACGCGGTTGCGCCGGACGATCTTGCAGTTCCGGCACATCTTCTTGACCGATGCCTGTACTCTCATTTTTCGCTCCTTCAACCGCCCTGTATGCCTGCTTGCGCTCGAACCGGAGCGGCCGGCCTTACTTGGCGCGGAACACGATGCGCGCGCGCGTCAGATCGTAAGGCGTCAACTCCACCGTCACCTTGTCCCCGGGCAGGATGCGGATGTAGTGCATGCGCATCTTGCCGGAGATATGTCCCAGTACCACATGGCCGTTCTCCAGCTTCACGCGAAACGTCGCGTTCGGCAGGGTCTCGAGAATCTCCCCCTGCATCTGGATCGTCTCCTCCTTGGCCATGCTGCTGCGCTAACGGGTCGGGAACATCCCGCCCTTGAAGTTCGCCTTCTTGAGCAGGCTCTCGTACTGGTGCGACATCACGTAGGCCTGCACCTGGGCCATGAAATCCATCGTCACCACCACGATGATCAGCAGGCTGGTGCCGCCGAAGTAGAACGGCACGTTCCACTTCACGATCAGGAACTCCGGCAGCAGGCACACCAGCGTGACGTAGATCGCGCCCACCAGCGTCAGCCGCATGATGATCTTTTCGATGTACTTCGCCGTCTGCTCGCCTGGCCGGATCCCCGGCACGAACGCTCCGCCTTTCTTCAGGTTCTCCGCCGTTTCCTTGGGGTTGAACACCAAGGCGGTGTAGAAGAAGCAGAAGAACACGATCGCCGACGCGTACAACAACACGTAAATCGGCTGTCCGGGGGACAGTTTGCCGCTGATGTCACGCAACCAGGTCATGCCCTCGTTGCTCCCGAACCACCCGGCCAGAGTGGCCGGGAACAGGATGATGCTCGAGGCAAAAATCGGCGGAATCACCCCTGCCATGTTCAATTTCAGCGGCAGATGCGAACTCTGCCCGCCATAGACCTTGCGACCGACCTGGCGCTTGGCGTAGTTGACCAGGATCTTGCGCTGGCCGCGTTCGACGAACACCACCAGTCCGGTCACCAGCACCGTACCCACAAGCAGCATAAGCACCAGCGGGATCGAGAACGCCCCGGTGCGTGCCAGCTCCAGCGTGCCGCCGACCGCGCGCGGAAATCCGGCCGCGATGCCCGCGAAGATGATCAGCGAAATGCCGTTGCCGATGCCGCGTTCGGTGATCTGCTCGCCGAGCCACATCAGGAACATCGTGCCGGTCACCAGCGTCACCACGGTGATGAAACGGAACGCCAGTCCCGGCTCCAGCACCAGGCCGCGCTGCGATTCCAGCGCGATGGCGATGCTCAGCGCCTGGAAAGTCGCCAGGAACAACGTGCCGTAGCGCGTGTACTGGGTGATCTTCCTGCGTCCCGACTCGCCTTCCTTCTTCAGCTGTTCCAGTTGCGGCGATACCACGGTGAGCAGCTGCATGATGATCGATGCCGAGATATACGGCATGATCCCCAGAGCAATGATGGTGAACCGCGACAGCGCACCGCCCGAGAACATGTTGAACATGTCCAGGATGCCGCCCTGCTGCGACTTGAACAGCTCCGCCAGTTGCACAGGATCGATACCCGGCACCGGCACGTGGGCGCCGATCCGATAGACGATCAGTGCGCCGAGCAGGAACAGAAGCCGGCGCTTCAGGTCGCCGAACTTCCCGGACAGTCCCAGAAATGAGTTCTCTGCCAAGTTCTATTCAGCCTTCAATGATGCCGCCGGCCTTCTCGATGGCCGCGCGCGCACCTTTGGTGACCAGCAATCCGCGCAGTTTCACCTTGCGCTTGATCTCGCCGGCCAGGATGACCTTGGCCGCGCGCGCCGAGTTCGGCACCGCGCCTGCCTGCTTCAGCACCAGGATGTCGATGTCGTCCCCCGGCAATTCATTGATCGCCGACAAACGCACCTCGACGGTGTCGCCGCCGGTCAACGAAACGAAGCCGCGCTTGGGCAGGCGCCGGTGCAGCGGCATCTGACCGCCCTCGAAACCGATCTTGTGAAAGCCGCCGGAGCGCGCCTTCTGGCCCTTGTGGCCGCGGCCCGCGGTCTTGCCGGTGCCGCTGCCGACGCCGCGACCGACACGCTTCCTGGCGTGTTTGGAGCCGGCTGCCGGTTTAATCTGGTTCAAACGCATTTACGCCTCGCACTTCAGCAGGTAGCTCACCTTGTTGATCATGCCGCGCACCGCCGGGGTGTCTTCCAGTTCCACCGTGTGGTTGATGCGCCGCAGTCCCAGGCCGCGCACCGTGGCACGATGGCTCTCGCGGGTACCGATCAGGCCGCGCACCAGCGTGACTCTGACCTTCTTGTCCGATTTCGCCGCCTCTTTTTTGCTGACGGTTGTTTTCCTGGCCGGCGCTTTCCTGGCGGTTTCCTTGTCGGCCGCTTTTTTCTCAGCCATTATTTTCTCAGGCATGGTTTACCCCAGGATCTCTTCTACGGTCTTGCCGCGCTTGGCCGCGATCTCGGAGGGGGTGCTCATCCCCTGCAAACCGTTGATCGTGGCGCGAACCACGTTGTAGGGATTGGTCGAGCCGAGGCACTTGGCGAGCACGTTGGTCACGCCCATTACCTCGAAGATCGCCCGCATCGGACCGCCGGCGATGATTCCGGTACCCTCGGAAGCGGGCTGCATGAACACTTTGGCGGCGCCGTGCTGGCCGACCACCGCGTGCTGCAGGGTCCCGTTCTTGAGCGATACCTTGACCATCTTGCGGCGCGCCTCGTCCATCGCTTTCTGCACCGCCACCGGCACTTCGCGGGCCTTGCCCTTGCCCATGCCGATGCCGCCATCGCCGTCGCCCACCACCGTCAGCGCTGCAAAACCGAGGATGCGGCCGCCCTTCACCACCTTGGTGACGCGATTGACCGACACCATCTTCTCTCGCAGCCCGTCGCTGCTGCCTTCCTTGTACTGCTGCATCCTGGCCATGATCTGTCCTTAAAACTTGAGCCCGGCTTCTCGCGCCGCTTCGGCCAGCGCTTTCACGCGGCCGTGATATTTGAACCCGGCGCGGTCGAAGGCCACCTGCTCCACGCCCTGCGCCTTCGCCTTTTCGGCGATGCGCTTGCCCACCACCGCGGCGGCCTTGACGTTGGCGCCGTTGGGCACCTGTTTGCGCACCTCCGGCTCGAGCGTCGAGGCGGTAGCCAGCACCTTCGCCGTCGGGTCGATCACCTGCGCATAGATGTGGCCGTTGGAGCGGTAAATTGCCAGCCGCACCGCCTTCAATTCGGCGATCTTGGCGCGGGTTTGGCGCGCGCGTCGCATGCGTGACTGCTTCTTGTCGATCATGTCCGGTCCCGTCTACTTCTTTTTGGTCTCTTTGAGCACAACGCGCTCGTCGGCGTAGCGCACGCCCTTGCCCTTGTAGGGCTCGGGCGGACGATAACCGCGGACTTCGGCCGCAACCTGTCCGACCACCTGCTTGTCGATGCCCTTGATGACGATTTCGGTCAGCTGCGGCGTCTCGACCTTGATGCCCTTGGGCATCTTGTGAACCACCGGATGCGAGAAACCCAGCGTCAGGTTGAGCTTGTCGCCCTGCGCCTGCGCCCGATAGCCGACCCCGACCAGCTGCAGCTTCCTCTCGAAGCCTTTGGTCACACCCTGCACCATGTTGGCTACCAGCGCCCGCAGCGTCCCGGACAGCGCGTTCGACTGCATCGAATCGTCGAGCCGCTTGAACACCACCTTGTCGCCGTCGCGCTTCACTTCCACGCCGGAACCCAGGCGCTGCGACAACATGCCCAGCGGCCCCTTGACCGAAATCTGGCCGGGGGCCAAGGTCACTTCCACCCCGCTGGGAAGAGTGACCGGAAGATTTCCAATGCGAGACATCTGTTCTGCTCCTTGCCTGCCGCTACGCCACGATGCACAGCACTTCGCCGCCGACACCGGTCTGGCGCGCCTTGCGGTCGGTCATCACGCCCCTGGAGGTGGACACGATCGCCACGCCCAGGCCGTTCATCACCTGCGGAATGTCGTTGGCCGGTCTGTAGATGCGCAGCCCCGGACGGCTGACCCGCTCGATGCGCTCGATCACCGGGCGGCCGGCGTAGTACTTCAAGCCGATCTCGAGGGCCTGCTTGGGGCCCTCTCCGCGCAGCGCGAAATCCTCGATATAGCCTTCGTCCTTGAGGACCATGGCAATCAACACCTTGAGCTTGCTCGCGGGCACGACAACCGAGGTTTTTTCCGCAAGCTGTGCGTTGCGGATGCGCGTCAGCATGTCGGCAATGGGATCACTCATGCTCATCCAAAGTCTCCTGCTACCAGCTTGCCTTGATCACGCCGGGAATCTCGCCACGCATGGCGATCTCGCGCAGCTTGCCGCGGCCCAGACCGAACTTGCGGAACACCCCACGCGGGCGGCCCGTCAGCGAGCAGCGATTGCGCAGCCGCACCGGGCTGGAGTTGCGCGGCAGCCTCTGAAACTTCCCGCGAGCTTCCGTGCGCTCCTCGTCGGAAGCCCTGCTGTTGTTGATGATTGCGAGCAGCTCGGCACGCCTTGCCGCGAATTTCTTCACGGTGGCGCGGCGCTTCTTTTCGCGATTGACCAATGCGGTCTTTGCCATGGCGACCTCAGTTCTTGAACGGGAACTTGAAGGCGGCAAGGAGCGCGCGCGCTTCCTCGTCGGTCTTCGCTGTCGTGGTGATCGTAATGTTCAGGCCCCGCAGTGCGTCGATCTTGTCGTACTCGATCTCGGGGAAGATGATCTGTTCCTTGACGCCCAGGTTGAAATTTCCGCGGCCGTCGAAGGAGCGCACGGAAATGCCGCGAAAGTCGCGAATGCGCGGAATCGCCACCGCGACCAGCCGGTCAAGGAATTCGTACATCCGGCCGCGGCGCAGCGTCACCATGCAGCCGATCGGATAGTCCTTGCGGATCTTGAAGCCGGCGATCGATTTCTTGGCCTTGGTCACCACCGGCTTCTGGCCGGCGATCCTGGTCATGTCGCCCACCGCGTTGTCGAGAATCTTCTTGTCGTTGACCGCCTCGCCGACGCCCATGTTCAGCACGATCTTGTCGATGCGCGGCACCTGCATGGCGGTCTTGTAGTCAAACTGCTTCATCAGAGCCGGCACCACCGCTTCGCGGTAATGCTGCTGCAGCCGCGCCGGATGAACCGCTGCGGCCGTTGCGGGGGCGGCCTTTGCGGGGGCGGCCTTTGCGGGGGCGGCCGCTGCGGAGGCGGCCGCTGCGGAGGCGGCCTTTGCGGGGGCGGCCTTTGCGGGGGCGGCCGTTGCGGAGGCGGCGGTTGCGGAGGCGGCGGTTGCGGAGACGGCCGTTGCGGAGGCGGCGGTTGCGGAGGCGGCGGTTGCGGAG
>JBOIFZ010000337.1:0-1826 GCA_050741735.1 Burkholderiales bacterium | reverse complement strand
GCTGCTGGTGATCCTGGTGCAGGCGTTCCAGTCTTTTCCGACGGTGGTCGTGGGCCTGCTGCTTTACCTTTTGTTGTCCAGGCAGGGGCCGCTCGGCGCGTTGCATCTGCTGTTCACCCAGCCTGCGATGGTTCTCGGGCAGATGGTCATTGCCTTTCCCGTGCTCGCTGCATATACGCTGACCGCGGTCCAGGGCGCTGATCCGCGCGCCTATGAAACTGCGGCCAGCCTCGGCGCCGGCCGGGTGCGTGCAGCGATGACGATGTTGTGGGAAGTGCGCTTCGGGGTGATGGCCGCGGTTTTCATGGGCTTCGGGCGGATCATCTCGGAGATCGGCTGTTCGCTGATGGTCGGTGGCAACATAGCGGGGCTCACCCGCAACATTCCCACGGCGGTCGCGCTGGAAACCAGCAAGGGCGAGTTCGCGCAGGGCGTGGCGCTGGGAATCGTGCTGATCGTGCTGGCGCTGGCGGTGAACGTCGCGCTGGCGGCGGTGCAAGGGCAGGGCGGAATGAGGCGGGCATGGCAGCCGTGATCGAAGTCAGCGGGCTCGCCAAGTCCTGGAGCGGCCGTCAGGTACTGCGCGTCCCTTGGCTCGTTCTGGAAGCGGGCTCGAGCTATGTCCTTTCCGGCGACAACGGAGCGGGAAAGAGCACGTTGCTGCGCGTTCTCGCCGGACTGGAGCCGGCGCAGGTGGAACGCTTTGCGTTCGAAGGCAGGCTATTGCAACTCGACCGGCTGCCCGCGGAGGTGCGGCGGCAGATCGGTTGCGTGCATCAGCATCCGTACATGTTCAGCAGCAGCGCGCTCGCCAACGTCGAGTATGGGCTGAGAGTGCGCGGCATGCCGCGCAATGGACGGGCGCGCCTGGCGCACGCGGCGCTGGCTTGGGCGGGCATGGCGGAACTGGCCAATGCGCCGGCGCAGCGACTGTCCGGCGGCGAGCAGCAGCGGGTGGCGCTGGCGCGCGTGAAAGTGTTATCACCGCGGGTTTATCTGCTCGACGAGCCGACTGCAAACCTCGACGCGGACGGCCGCAAGCGGGTGATCGAGTTGATTGCACAGCTTGCCGCAGCCGACAAGGTGGTGGTGATCGCCTGCCACGACCTGGAAGTGATCAATCTGCCCGGGGTGGTGCGTCTGCATCTCGAGAACGGCCGCCTGAACGGCTGATCAGGGACAGGAAAAGCAAAACCACATTACTTGCCACGAAGGCACGAAGATCACGAAGAATCATGAAGAGAACACGTCGAAGAGCGGTTTATCGCGGCAGGGACCAACCTTCAACTCATGCAATTCTTGTTGTTGAGAAGGTTGCCCCTTGTCTGCCTCCACTTCGTGTTTCTTCGTGATCTTCGTGACTTCGTGGTGAGCTTTATTTCTCCATATCGAACAGGCTGCCTGGATATCGAACGCGGGGAGCCCGCGACCCGTGTCCACTATAATTCGATCCGTGAGACGGAAAAGCCCTTTCCTTCGTTCCTGCGCGTTTTTTCCGCCGGCCGGTGCGGGGAGGCACGCGCGCGCCCGCCGCGGTGTCGTGATGCGGCGCCGCTGCTGCGAATACCGGCCCCGTTGCGCGATCGCAGTTCCCGGTTCCCAGTGAAAGTTTTCGGCTTCGCCGCCTACTCCGGCAGCGGCAAGACCACCCTGATCGAAAACCTGATCCCGCTGTTCGTGCGGCACGGACTGAAGGTGTCGTTGATCAAGCACGCCCATCATGCGTTCGACGTGGACCAGCCCGGCAAGGATTCCTACCGCCACCGGCAGGCCGGCGCCATGGAGGTGCTGGTGAGTTCGAGCGCGCGCTGGGTGCTGATGCACGA
>JBOIFZ010000336.1:0-3058 GCA_050741735.1 Burkholderiales bacterium | reverse complement strand
AAGGCGACGCTGCCGCCGACCAACAAGTAGGTTCGCGCGCGATGGCTTTCGACGAGGGGCTTGCTCAACGCATTCGCAAACGTCTTGCGGGGCAAAAGGGGCTGACGGAGAAAAAGATGTTTGGCGGCCTCGCGTTTCTGCTTAATGGCAACATGTGCTGTGGCGTGCACCGGCGCGAGTTGATCGTGCGCCTCGAACCGGTCCGGACCGACGCCGCACTCGCCGAACCTCACACCCGCATCTTCGACTTGAGCGGCCGCCCGATGAAAGGATGGATCCTGGTCGAACTCCCCGGGCTCGCGGACGAACCTTCGCTGGCGAAGTGGCTGCGCCTGGGGACAAAGTTCGCCGAATCTCTTCCCGAAAAGAAAAAAGATTCGACGCAAAGACGCAAAGGCGCAAAGAAGCCCTGAATTAGGAGTAACAAAACGGCGGGAGACCAGGCTGGAAGTTCCCGGCACGTTTCCATTGACGAAAACTTGGCGTCTGGTGCATCAAGGGCTCGGTACTACCGTTCGTTTTTGTTTTTCTTTGCGCCTTCGCGTCTTTGCGTCAACGCTCTTGACGCTGGCCCTTGGCCAGCTACCCAGCACCCAGCACCCAATATGCTGCACCCGCATTTCCACCGCTCTCGGCCCTCGCACCTCGGCCCTGAATCTGTCGTGATTTGGCGACAAAAAAATCGGCCATCCAATTTCACCTCAGTTCCGTAAGTTGACGTAGAATCGCCCCAGCTTTTTGCAGTTGTTCGGGGGCCGCTGCGCAAAGACGCACGCGGCAGATTCGGGCTGGCGCTGGAAACCCTGTGAGGTAACGCGCGACGGTCGATGAGAAATAAACAGAACGAGGGGCCGAGCTGATTCCGCCCCAACCTATCGCACTAATCGCCGCCTTCCTGGCGGCCGTATCGCCCCTGACGGCGCTGGCAGAGAATCCCCCATCGCCAGCCCCCCCTCCCCCGAACGACTCCACCTCGCAGCAGATCCAGCGTCTCAAAGACCGCTCCGACCGCAACCCCGGCAACAAGGGTTTCCTCTACGACTACCTCAGCGCGCTCGGCGAGGCGGGGCACGATGCCGAACTCGTCGCATTGGTTCCGAACATCGAACTGGCTACCGCTCCGGTACCCGTGCTCAACCGGGCCGGCCGGGCCGCAAGCAACCTGAAACGCTTCGGGCTGGCGGTCGAGCTCTACCAGGCGGCCATCAAGCAGGCCCCCGATCGCATCGACATCGTCGCCGGTCTGGCGTATTCGCTGATCGACGACCGCAGGCCGGACGACGCCGTCGCGCTGCTGGAGGCGCGAAAGCGCTCGATGTGGCAGGAAATCCCGTTGCTCGAAGCTTACGCAGAGGCGTTGCAGGCCAGGCGCGACCCGGTTCATGCGCTGCTCGTCTACGAGCGCATCCTGGCGCTCGAACCGGCCAACCGCGCCGCGATCCGCAACCGGATTTTTACCGTGGCGCGGATCGGCGCGCCGCATCGCGCCGTCGAGCTGGCGCAGCAATCCCCGGGCGCGCTGAGCGAAGACGAGCTGCTCCGGTTGAAGAGCGACCAGGCGGCGCTGACCACGCGCTGGGGAGCGGCCGCCGACCAGTCTGCGCCGGACCGCTTCGACAACACCGACATCGCGCTGGCCGACAACGAGCGGCTGCTGCAGGAACTGCAGGCTTCGGGAAAAAACGGCGCAGCTGCGCGGCGGCTGCAGTTCGACCGCATCGAAGCATTGCGCAACCGCGTGCGCATGCGCGAGGCGGTGGCGCTTTACGAAAGCCTCGACGCCGAGGGCGTGGAAGTGCCGCCTTACGCCCAGGTCGCCGCGGCCGATGCGTACCTTTACCTCGAACAGCCCGAAAAGGCGCGAGACCTCTACCTGCGCGCGTTGCCGCAGATCAGTGACAGCTTCAGTACCCAAGTGCAGTTGTTCTACGCCTACTCGGATGCCGAGCAGCACCGGGAGGCGCTCGAACAGATCGACCGCGTGGTCGCCGCCACGCCGCAGCGCGTCGCCGCCTATAGCCCGTTCACCATCGCGGACAACCCGGACTACGCCAGCGCAACGGCCACCGCAGCGGCGGCGCGCGGCTACCAGGATTACCTGGACGAGGCGGAACAACGGCTGGAGGACTTTCGCCGGCTTGCCCCGTACAACATGGAAGCGCGCGACAAGCTTGCGGCGGTCTATAGCGCGCGCGGCTGGCCGAGCAAGGCGGAACAGGAACAGCTCTGGGTCCTTGCGGCGGAGCCGGCGTATCGCGACAGCCGCATCGGTTATGCGAACACGCTGCGCGAGTTGCAGGACTGGGCGCCTGCCGGTCGTGAAGTCGACGCACTGGAAGCGGCTTATCCCGACGACAGGCAGGTGCAGCGCGCCGCGCGCGAGTGGCGCATCCACAACATGCGCGAACTGCAGATCGACGCCGGCACCGGCGACTCCAGCGGCGGCGCCAGCCCCCTGGGCACCAAGGAACATGCCTTCGAAACGCGGTTGTACTCACAGCCGATCAAGCAGGACTGGCGCGCGTTCCTGCATCAGTTCGAAGCCAGCGCGACTTTCCCCGACGGCAAGGGCTATCGCCGCCGCCTCGGCGCCGGCGCTGAATACCGCGTTCGCGACCTGAGACTTGCCGCGGAACTCAGCGACAGCTACGACTCCGACTCCGACCTGGGCGTGTCGCTTACCGGTTCGTGGTCGCTCGACGACCATTGGAATTTCGATGCCGCGACCGATTCCTCCAGCAACGACATTCCCCTGGAGGCACGGCTGGCCGACGTGCGCGGCACATCGCTGCGCGCCGGCGTTACCTGGCGTGCGCACGAATCGCGCAGCTTCGGCGCGTCCCTTCAGACCCTGGACTTCAGCGACGGCAACCGCCGCAACATCGTGACCGGCGCCGCATTCCAGCGCTTCGTCACCGGCCCGGTGTGGAAGCTCGATGGCGCCGCCGCCCTGTATGCCTCGAGCAATTCGGCTTCGAACGTCAATTATTTCAATCCGGAAGACGATTTCGGCCTGGACTTGACGCTGATCGGCGAGCAGCGCCTGTGGCGCCGCTAC
>JBOIFZ010000335.1:0-2799 GCA_050741735.1 Burkholderiales bacterium | reverse complement strand
CAACGCCGGGATCTTTCCGAACGCCGCCTTCGACCCGACCCTGGGGACGGTATCTTTGTTCCGTTTCCCCACGACGACCCCGGCCAATTACGGGGAGGCCAAACAGATGTTCAATTTTGGTCTTATTCAGATCGCGGAAGACGGCACGCTCGTCGCCTCGATCAACGGCATCGACGGCGCGGCCTGGTACGAGTTGCAACTCCCTCCGCACTGAGACCCGCCCGATCGACGGCCTGCGCAAGAGAAGCGAACTTCTCGGCCGGACTGCTAACTCAACCCAGGGGAGATTGCTGCATGCGTGATGCAAATTTCGGAATGGCACTAACCGGCGCGCTTGCCGTAAGCCTCGGTCTATGGGCGACAGCGACGTTTGCCACGCCCAAGGTCATCCTCATCTCGCTCGATGGCGCAAAACCCGATGTGATTGAGAAACAGCTGGAATCCGGTGCGCTCGACAAGAGAACGGGTATCGGACGCCTGAAGAGGCCGTCGGATTCACCCGGTCCGCGGCCGATTTCGCCGACGCCAGCCCCACGCTTGTCGCTCAGCTCGCCGCCGCCGGGCGGCTGAGCTTCAGCCAGGTCAAGGAAACGACGAGCCCGATCGAGACGGTATACTGTGCGCCGACGACGTCGGGCAGTTGCGGCACCACCGACGCGTTCGGCCGCACCCTGCCCTACGATCTGAAGGTCGCCGCGCTCTATCGCGGACCCAAAGGCTGTCACTCCGCCCGTCATAAAAGTTTAACCAAACCGCGTTGCGATGAGCCTCGTCTGACCAAGGGGCGGTGATTCGTGTTGCTCCCCGATTTCCATCTCCTAGGAGACAGCCATGACCGACAAGCACGTGACGATATCCTCTCATCATGACGAAGACGCGATAAGTAACACATCCTTTAACCCGTCCTTCGATAGCATTCTGCTAAAGCGCCTTTCGCGCCGCCAGTTGCTGCGCGGCACCGCCGGCGCCGCTGCCATGGCGGTATTCGGCAGCGTTGGTTTAAGCTCTGCCTGGGCTGCCGGTCAACAGCACGGAGGTCAGGGTGTCCGGCCGCGCCCCTTAAAGCTTAATTTTGCCTCTATCCCTAAAAGTCTGGCGGATGCCGTCACAGTACCGCCGGGTTACAGCTATGACGTGCTATACCGTCTGGGCGATCCGATCGCCGCTGGCGTCGCCGACTGCCTGAACGATGGTACGGACAATCCAGAGAGTTTTGCGCATCGTGCCGGCGATCATCACGACGGCATGAGTTACTTCGGCCTGAGCCACAATGGTAAGCGCGACGACAACTCCTCGCGCCGCGGTCTACTGTGCGTCAACCATGAAGCGATTACACCGGCCTTCCTGCATCCGACCGGCCAAACCGTCGTCGGCGGGGCGCGAACCGTACCGAACGAAGTCCTGCGCGAATTCTACGTGCATGGCCTCAGCATCATCGAGGTCGTCAAGAAGCCGTGGAAGAAAGGCGGGTGGAGCTACAAGCAAGATTCCCGCTTCAACCGTCGCGTTCACACGTTGACGACGGTGAAGCTGTCCGGGCCTGCGGCGAAGACTCCGCACATGATCACCAAATTCTCGCCCGACGGGTCGGCAACGCGCGGTACCGTTAATAACTGCGCGAACGGCGCCACGCCGTGGGGCACCTATCTGACCTGCGAGGAAAACTGGGCCGGGTATTTCCGGCGTATCGCCGCGACCGATGACTCCAATCGCACGGCGAAGGAGCTGGCCTCGTTCGCGCGCTACGGCGTGGCGGGTAACGGCCGCGAGCTGTGGGCGACACTGACCCCCGATACGGCGGACAACTTGTACGGCCGCTGGAACGCGATGAAGCTCGGTACGTCGGCCGACGGCAGCGATGACTACCGTAATGTCGCGAACACCTACGGTTGGGTGGTGGAGATCGATCCGTACCATCCGAGGTCGGCCCCCAAAAAGCGCACCGCGCTTGGCCGTTTCGCGCACGAAGGGGCGATACTTGGGCCGGTAAAGAAGGGCGAGCCGCTCGTGTACTACATGGGCTGTGATGCGCGCAACGAGTACATCTATAAGTACGTGTCGAACCGGCGCTGGGATCCCCGCGACGCCAACGAGGGAATGGCTGCGGGCGACAAGTATCTGGACGACGGCAAGCTCTACGTGGCCACGTTCAACGCCAATGGTACCGGTGAATGGAGAGAGCTGAGCTTCGGGATCAACAATATCACCTCTACCAACCGGGCTTATGCCTTCGCGAATCAGGCCGACGTGGTGATCAACACGCGTCTCGCCGCCGACGCGGCGGGCGCCACCAAGATGGATCGCCCGGAGTGGGCCGCCGTGCATCCGAAGAACGGCGAGGTGTATGTCACCTTGACCAATACCAACGCCTCGAGCCGTCCGATCACCCGTGTCGACGCCGCCAATCCACGCTTCTATAACGATCGAAAGACCACCGGCCAGGATCAGCTAGGCAACCCCAACGGCCATATCATTCGCTTCGCCGAGGTGAATGGCAAGGTCGACGCGATCTCGTTCAGGTGGGACGTGTTCCTGTTCGGCGGGCGTGCCAAAGCAGACGCGACCAACGTCAATATCTCCGGTCTGACCGACGCGAACGACTTCTCCAGCCCCGACGGCTGCTGGTTCAGTTGTGCAAATCCAGGGTTGTTGTGGATCGAAACCGATGACGGCGCGTATACCGACGTTACCAACTGCATGCTGCTGGCCGCCGTCCCGGGCGAAGTGGGAGACGGCGCCCGGAGGACCGTGACCAATGTCAGCGGCACCACCATCCAATCCGTCGATACCTACGTCGGC
>JBOIFZ010000334.1:0-4391 GCA_050741735.1 Burkholderiales bacterium | reverse complement strand
ACAACGCGATCTTGCGGCGCTCGTTGTCCGGCACCACGCGGTCGGCGCGGCACAGCAGGATGTCCGGCTGGATGCCGATCTCGCGCAGCTCCTTCACCGAGTGCTGCGTGGGCTTGGTCTTGATCTCCCCTGCCGACGGGATGTACGGAACCAGCGTCAGGTGGATGAAGCAGGTGTTGCCGCGGCCGAGCTGGATGCTCATCTGCCGCACCGCCTCCAGGAACGGCAGGGATTCGATGTCGCCGACCGTGCCGCCGATCTCGCAGATCGCGACGTCGGCATCCCCGGCCCCCATGCGGATGAAGTGTTTGATTTCGTCGGTGATGTGCGGGATCACCTGCACCGTGCCGCCGAGGTAGTCGCCGCGCCGCTCCTTCTTGATGACGCTCTCGTAGATCTGGCCGGTGGTGAAATTGTTGCGCCGGGTCATCTTGGCGTTGACGAAGCGCTCGTAATGCCCGAGGTCCAGGTCGGTTTCGGCGCCGTCCTCGGTCACAAACACCTCCCCGTGCTGGAAGGGGCTCATGGTGCCGGGATCAACGTTTATGTAGGGGTCGAGCTTGAGGAGGGTGAGCTTGATGCCGCGGGATTCGAGAATTGCGGCGAGAGACGCGGAAGCGATACCTTTGCCCAGGGAAGAGACAACACCACCGGTGACAAAGATAAATTTGGTCATTCCATACTCGCTCCGACTTGCCTGCCGAATGATAACCCAATCCCGGACCGCCGTCACACAATATTACGTCGGCGCCGCGTTGATTGACTTCAGGCCGCTGCCGCCCGCTTGGCGGCGTGCCTGCCCAGGAACATCCAAGTCTCGATCACCGTATCCGGATTCAGCGAAATCGCGTCGATGCCCTGTTCCATCAGCCATTCCGCCAGATCGGGATGGTCCGATGGCCCCTGACCGCAGATACCGACATACTTACCGGCCCTGCGGCAGGCCTGGATGGCCATGGCGAGCATCGCCTTCACCGCAGGATCGCGTTCGTCGAACTGCCCGGCAACGATGCCCGAATCGCGGTCCAGCCCGAGCGTAAGCTGGGTCATGTCGTTGGAGCCGATCGAGAAGCCGTCGAAGTGCTGCAGGAACTCGTCGGCGAGGATCGCATTCGAAGGAATCTCGCACATCATAATGATCCTCAGGCCGTTCTTGCCGCGCTCCAGGCCGTTTTTCTTCAGCAGTGCGATCACCTGCTCCGCTTCGTGCACGGTACGCACGAAAGGCACCATGATCTCGACGTTGGTCAATCCCATCTGGTCGCGCACCTTTTTCAACGCACGGCATTCCAGCTCGAAGCAGTCGCGAAAGGAATCGGCGATGTAGCGCGAAGCGCCGCGAAAGCCCAGCATCGGATTTTCTTCCTCCGGCTCGTACTGCTTGCCGCCGGTTAGGCTCGAATACTCGTTGGATTTGAAATCCGACAGGCGCACGATCACCGGCTTGGGAAAGAACGCCGCCCCCAGCGTCGCGATGCCTTCGGTGAGCTTTTCGACATAGAAAGTCACCGGGTCCGGATAGCCCGCCGCGTGCGCTTCGATCGCCTTCTTCAGTTCGGCATCGACCTTCGGGTAAGCCAGTGCCGCTTTAGGGTGCACGCCGATCATGCGCGCGATGATGAACTCCAGCCGCGCCAGGCCGATGCCGGCATTGGGCAACCGCTGAAAATCGAACGCCAGCTCCGGATTGCCGACGTTCATGCTGATCTTCACCGGCACCTTGGGCAATTTGTCGAACTGGATGTGCTGCACCTCCACGTCGAGGATTCCCCGGTAAACGTAGCCGGTATCGCCTTCCGCGCAGGATACGGTCACGTGCTCGTCCTGTTCCAGCGTGGCGGTGGCATCGCCGCAGCCCACCACCGCTGGAATACCGAGTTCGCGGGCGATGATCGCCGCGTGGCAGGTGCGTCCGCCTCGGTTGGTGACGATGGCCGAGGCCTTCTTCATCACCGGCTCCCAATCGGGATCGGTCATGTCGGTCACCAGCACGTCGCCGGGCTTCACTCGGTTCATCTCGGAAGCATTCTTCACCAGCCTTACCGTGCCGGTGCCGATGCGGTTGCCGATCGCGCGTCCGGTGACCAGAACGTCGCCGCGCTTCTTCAGGCGGAAGCGTTCCTGGGTTTCCTCCCTCGCCTTCACCGTCTCGGGGCGTGCCTGCAGGATGTAGAGCTTGCCGTCGACGCCGTCGCGGCCCCATTCAATGTCCATCGGCCTGCCGTAGTGCTTCTCGATGATCATCGCGTAACGACCGAGTTCCTCGACCTCGCGGTCGCTGAGCGAAAATTGCCTGCGTTCGGACTCCGGCACCTCGAGCGTCTGCACAGAGCGGCCCGCGGCCCGGCTGTCGGTGAACACCATGCGCAGCGCCTTGGTGCCGAGATTGCGGCGCAGGATCGCCGGGCGGCCGGCCTCCAGCGCCGGCTTGTAATCGTAGAACTCATCGGGGTTGACCTGCCCCTGCACCACGGTTTCGCCCAGCCCATACGCGGAAGTGATGAACACCACTTTGTCGAACCCGGATTCGGTATCGAGCGTAAACATCACGCCGGCCGCCCCCTTGTCGCTGCGTACCATGCGCTGCACACCGGCCGACAATGCCACCATGGAATGCACGAAGCCCTTGTGCACCCGGTAAGAGATGGCGCGGTCGTTGTAAAGCGACGCGAATACGCGGCGAATCGCCAGCAGCACGTTGTCGAGGCCGTGAATGTTGAGGAAGGTTTCCTGCTGGCCGGCGAAGGAGGCGTCCGGCAGATCTTCCGCCGTGGCCGAGGAACGCACCGCGAAAGTGCCATCGCCGCTCTCCCCTTTGACGAGCGCCCGGTACGCGGCGCCGATCTCCGACTGCAGGCGCGCCGGCAATTGCGCCTCGAGAATCCACTGGCGGATCTGCGCGCCGGCCGCAGCCAACGCGGTCACGTCATCGACGTCGAGTCCGGAGAGCACCTGCTCGATTCTCCCCGCCAGTCCATTCGCGGACAGAAACTCGCGATACGCGGCTGCGGTGGTGGCAAAGCCTCCGGGAACGCGCACACCCGCTTGAGCCAGCTGGCTGATCATCTCCCCCAGGGAGGAATTCTTGCCGCCGACGCTGTCGACGTCGGCCATGCGAAGTTCTTCAAAGGGGATGACGAGGCGTGGCTTGCTCATTCTGCTGTCCGAGGTGGGGAAAGTTGAAAAGATGTTATTTTACCGGCTGATTCATTACCTGTGCACCACGACAATGTCGCCCAAACGGACTGCCTTTTTCGTCTCGGACCGCACCGGGATCACCGCCGAGATGCTCGGGCACAGCCTGCTCACCCAGTTCGACCGGGTGTCGTTCACGGAGATTACGCTTCCTTTCGTAGATTCACCGGAGAAGGCGGAAGACGCGGTACGACAAATTGACCAGACCGCGCAGAAGGAAGGCGCCCGTCCGCTGGTGTTCAGCACGCTGGTGGACCAGGCCATGCGCAGCGCCATCCAGCGCGCCAACGCCTTTTACATCGATTGCTTCCAGGTTTTCATCCAGCCAATGGAAGAGGAACTGGGAGTACAGTCTTCCCACACGGTGGGCAAGTCGCACAGCGTTCGCAGCAACGAGTATTTCAGCCGGATCGAAGCGGTGAACTTCGCCTTGGCGCACGACGACGGCCAGACCACCAAGGATCTCGCCAATGCCGATGTGATCCTGGTGGGCGTGTCCCGCTGTGGAAAGACGCCGACCTGCCTGTACATGGCGCTGCAGTTCGGCATTCGCGCGGCCAACTATCCGCTGATCCCGGAGGACTTCGACGCCAACGCCCTGCCGGCGGCGATTCGCGACTTCCGCAGCAAACTGTTCGGCCTGACCATCCGGCCCGACCGCCTGCATCGCATCCGCAGCGAACGCCGTCCGGGCAGCACTTACGCAAGCCTGGAGAATTGCGAGCATGAACTGCGCGAGGCCGAAAGGCTAATGCGCCAGGAGGGCATATCTGCCCTCGACACCACGTCGCGCTCGATCGAGGAACTGGCGACCACGATCTTGCTGCAGGCCAACCTGCAGCGCCACGTGTATTGAATGTCACTTTTACCACAGAGACACAGAGACACAGAGACAGAGAGAACTGCAGGGACTGGACTTGGCTCACGAACGAATCACGAGTTCCCGACCGGCATTTGCGCGAACCCAGTGATATCCAGCTTTCTTTGCCCGATCTGTTTTTCTCTGTGCCTCTGTGTCTCTGTGGTTCGATCAACTATTTCTTACCCGTTGACGCAAAGCGCGCGCACAGGGGCGAAGCTGCGCCGGTGAACCGGAGAAACGCCGCAGCGTCGCAGCGCCGCGAGGTGATCGGGGGTCGGATAGCCCTTGTGGCGGTCGAAGCCGTATTCGGGATAGCGCGCGTGCAGTTCAAGCA
>JBOIFZ010000333.1:0-8715 GCA_050741735.1 Burkholderiales bacterium | reverse complement strand
CGTCCCAGTCGATGTCGTCCGGCGCAAACGTGACCAGGCCGCGTTCCCGGGCCGCTTCGGCATCGAGCTTGTCGCCGATGCGTGCATGCAGAGTCGCGACTGTTTCTTCGTCCCCGCAGAAGCGGGTGGCCAGCCGCGTCAGGTGATTCACCATCGGGTAGGCGTCGAAGTTCATTTCCGACAGAACCATGCGGGGCGCATCGGGCTGCCCTTCGGGTAGCAGCAGCATGTAGCTGCGGTCGGCGGCGAATGCCATCTCGGCAAGCGTGCCGGCGAAACAAGAGCCCTGGTCGATGATCGCAAACAGCGTGCGCGAGGATACGTCGAAACGGGCAAGGGTCCGGCGCAACATTCCGTTTACTTCGCGTACGAACCAGTCGTCCCGATGCCGCTCGAGCGTGGCGTCGACCGCGAGCACCGCGTCCGCTTCACCGCGCGTCTTCAGAATCCAGGTGCCGATGTCCAGTTCATTGGTACGCAGCATCAGGATCGCGTCATCCAGTTCGCGCGCCATTGCCAGCGGCCACCACCCGGAGCCGGCAGCGTGTATCCCCTCGAGGTCTGCCGGCTGCGGCGCAGCGGGTGCGCGCACCGTGAGCGTCGCAGTGCGTGCCTTGCGATCGATCGCCACGTCGACGTTGACGTAGTGGTAACCGGCCGCATCGATGGCGCGTGCCAATGCAGTGAGCGCGACGCCCTTCCCGGATCCGGGGCGTTTGCTCTGCGCGATGAGCGCCTGGGTGCGCTCCTTCACGGCTTCCGCGAATTGCTGCGGTTTGGCGATCCGGTCCACCAGTTGCCACTGTTTCGCGCGATCGGCGCGCACCCCTTCCGAGGTCGAGCAGAACACGTCGGCGAGATCGCGCCGCACGCGTCGCTTGTCGGTAATCCGCGTCAGTCCGCCGGTCCCGGGCAGCACGCCAAGCAGCGGCACCTCGGGCAGGCTCACGGTGGAAGAACGGTCGTCGATCATCAGGATCTCGTCGCAGGCAAGCGCCAGCTCGTAGCCTCCGCCGGCGACCGTGCCGTTCACCGCGGCAAGGAACTTCAGTCCGTCATTGCGGCTGGAGTCCTCGATGCCGTTGCGCGTTTCGTTGGTGAACTTGCAGAAGTTCACTTTCCACGCATGGCTGGAAAGCCCCAGCATGTAGATATTGGCGCCGGAGCAGAACATGCGCTCCTTCGCACTGGTGATCACCACGCACTTGACCTCGGGGTGCTCAAAGCGGATGCGATTGAGCGCGTCGTAGAGCTCGATGTCCACGCCCAGATCGTAGGAGTTCAACTTCAGTTTGTAGCCCGGCCTGAGGCCTTTTTCCTCGTTCACGTCCATCGACAGCGTCGCCACTGCGCCGTCGCAGGACAGTCGCCAGTGGACGTACTTGTCGGGGTGCGTGTCGTACAGAGTGGGCCGCTGCGACTCGGGCGGAGTTTTGTCAAGAACGGCGTTCATGATGTTTTCACCTCTTTCAGGCTGACGCCCTTTTCAGGGCCTTGAGACTCTGTTCGACGGTTTGTGCGGCTGTGTCCACGGTGGCATCGGCCTGCCCGTAAAGCATGCCGCGGCCGTCGAGAATGCGGCGCAGGTCTTCCATGGCCCGCGCGTTGCCGGCCATCGGCCGCGTGTCGCCCTGCGCCACCACCCGTGCCATATGTTCTTCGGGAGCCGCCTTGAGCCACACGGTGAAGCAGGTCGACAGCAGCAAGTCGTAGGTAGCGGGCTCGGACACGATGCTGCCGCCGGTGGCGATTACGCAGCGCTCATGGCTCCCGATCACTCTCTCGAGGCAGCGACGCTCGTAACGACGGTAGCCCTGCTGGCCGTAGAGCAGAAAAATTTCCGAGAGGCTGATTCCGGCGTCACGCTCGATCTCCTGGTCCAACTCCACGAAAGGCACGTCGAGCTTCCTTGCCAACGCCGAGCCCAGTGTGGATTTGCCTGCACCACGCAGGCCGATGAGCGCGACGCGTTTGCCGCGATCGGCAGGGGGGCTGCCGAAATCGCGCAGCAATTGCGCGCGGATGCGCGCGAGCCGCTGTTTCGGCAGCCGCTGCAGGAATTGCTGGATCAGCGTCAGTTCCACCGGCTGATCGTCGTAATCGCGCAGCAGATCGTTCAGCGGAATGCCGAGCGCGGCGCCGATTTGCCGCAGCAACAGCACCGAGACATTTCCCTGTCCGGTTTCGAGCTGGGCCAGGTAACGCTCCGAGACGCCGGAATCACGCGCCAGGATTCTGCGGGTCATGCCGCGCCGTGCGCGCGCCTCGCGCACGCGTTCACCGAGCTTCTGCAGGAATGCCGCATCGTTTGCGCTCAGATTCGTTGCCGCCGGCTTTGGATCGCGTGCGCCCATCGGGACTCCCGGAAGATAATGCAATATACTGCTTACAAGCTCATAAAGTGGCATGATAATACATATGCGGGCGAATTCAACGGAATTCATGATCTGGAGGCCCCGGCGGTGGCACTGAAGCTCACGATCCTGGTCGGCACCATGACCGGCACCGCCCAGTTGGTTGCGCAGGAACTCGAGCTGCGGCTCGACGACGGCGAATTGCAGGCGCAAACCCGGCTGATGGACGGGCTGGACGCAGCGGCTTTTGCCGGCGGCGGCCTGTTCCTGATCTGCACCTCGACCTATGGCCAGGGCGACGTACCGGACAATGCCAAGCAGCTTTACCAGTGGCTGCAGAATGCGCGGCCGGATCTGTCCAACGTGCAATACGGGGTGATCGCGCTGGGCGACCGCACCTACGCCGAGACCTTCTGCAACGGCGGCAAGCGTTTCGACCGCGTCCTTTCCGAACTTGGTGCCCGGCGCATCGGCGAGATCATGCTGCACGATGCCAGCGCCGGCACCATGCCCGAGGAAGTCGCGGCCGAATGGGTGGAAGGCTGGATCGAGAAGGTGCGGGAGACCTACTCGATGGCGTAGAGCAG
The DNA here is from genome assembly GCA_050741735.1 of Burkholderiales bacterium. Taxonomy (GTDB): domain Bacteria; phylum Pseudomonadota; class Gammaproteobacteria; order Burkholderiales; family JACQAP01; genus JACQAP01. The sequence continues at coordinate 5,774 of JBOIFZ010000333.1, read as the reverse complement.
GACGGCGAGGCCGGCGAGGCCCGCAGGCAGCACGAAGCGCTCGAACGCGCCAGCGCGGCCGCGCGCGAGCAGCGTCACCGGGATGTCGGTGAGATCCATTACTCCCTGGGCGATGGAGGGGTTGGCCCAGCGCAGCCATGCGGGGTGCCGGCCGATCCCGATCATCACCTCGTCGACGTCCTCGCGCTCCGCCACCGCCGCAATGCGTTCCGCGGGTGTGCCCAACTCGGTCATGGCGCGAAACGGCACGCCGACCTGCGAAAGGCGCTCGATGGCCTGCGCCATCGCCGCGCGGCTGCGCTCGGCGCGCAGCGCGTCGCGGTCGGCCCTGCTCGTGAAGCGCGAGATGTACTGCGGGAAGCGCCGCTGCACGTTGAGCACCAATGCCTCGATTTTGACGCCGCGGCGCACGAGCGCCGCCAGGTGATCGACCGGTGCGAGTGCCGCTTGCGAAACATCGACGGGAATCAGGATTTTCATGGACTTTCCTTTCAGGCTTTCTGTAGTGTCTTCTGCATCACCGCGCGGCGGTTGCGCAGCCAGGCGAAGCCCAGCGTGCCGCCGACCATGAGGACGTACAGCGCGTTGACCGCGCCGCGCCGGCCTTCGAAAAGCTCCGCCACGAAGGGTTCTCCGGTAATCATCTTTACCGCGGTCCAGGCGAGCACCGCACCGCCGACGTACTGCAGGCTCGGGAAGCGTCCCAGCCAGCGCAGGATCATGGTCGAGCCCCAGACCACAATGGGGATCGAGATCAGCAGGCCGAGCACCACCAGCAGGATCGAGCCGTGCGCCGCGCCCGCCACGGCGAGCACGTTGTCCAGGCCCATCACCGCGTCGGCGATGACGATGGTGCGCATGGCGGCCCAGAAGCCCGCCGCCGGCGCCACCTCGTGCTCGCGCCCGCCGTCGTCGCCGGTGAGCAGGCGGTAGGCGATCCACACCAGGAGCGCGCCCCCGGCGAGCATCAGGCCCGGCACCTTGAGCAGCCAGAGCATGCCCACCGTAAGGCTGGTGCGCACCAGGACGGCGCCGACCGTGCCCCACAAAATCGCCTTGCGCTGGTGCTGCTTTGGCAGGTTGTGCGCCGCCAGCGCGATGACGATGGCGTTGTCGCCAGCCAGCACCAGGTCGATGACGATGATCGCCGCCAGCGCCGACCAGAATTCGGATGTCACCATGAGATCCATGCCGCCCTCCTTTCGTGCGTTGCAGTGTGTCGCGCGGCGCCGGCAGCGAAAATTGAAGAATTGCGATGCGATGCATCGCGAATTGCAATGGATCCGGGTTGCCCTACCGCCGCAACCGGGCTATGATTTGGGCCGTAGTACCCGCAGGGGAGTAGCTTCTTCGCGTCGCGGTCGTCAATACGGGATTCGTCCCCGGCCGCACGGGCAGCGCAAAGCTGCAAGCGAGACCTCGGGCCCGGCCGTGCCATGTGGCGCGGCCTGACCGAAGGACTCGACGAAGGAGCAGGCGATGCCCCGTCATGGATTGCGCCGGTTTTTCCGGCACGGCATGTTTCCGCAACTAATGGTGTTCGAGGCGGTCGCGCGCCTCGGCAGCGTCACGCGCGCCGCGGAAGAGCTGCACCTCGCGCAGCCCACCGTCTCCACCCAGCTCAAGAAGCTCGCCCAGTCGCTCGACGTGGCGATATTCGAGCAGCAAGGCCGCGGCCTGGTGCTCACGCTCGCCGGCCGCGAGCTGCAGCAGGTATGCGCCGAGTTGTTCGGGTTGTTCGAGCGCGCCGAGGCCAGACTTGCCGCGCTGCGCGGCCCGCGGCCGGAGGTGCTGCGCATCGCGGCGGCGCCCGCCGTGCGGCGGTCGGCAGCGCGGCTGGTGGCGGCGTTCTGCTCGCGCTATCCGGGGGTCCAGGCAAGCCTGCACGTCGAGGAACACGCGCAGTTGGTCGAGCGAATGGCGAAGGGCCAGGACGACGTGTACCTTCTGGCGCTGGCCGGTGACGCTCCCGACAATTCTCCCTATCGGCAATGGAGCCTGGCGCACGCGAGCGGGCGCGAGCTGGCGCCCTTGGCGAAGCAGTTCGTGCGCGACGTGCTCCTTGACGGGCTCGGCGTGGACGCGAACAATCCGTCCACGTCGCCGAAGGGAGAAAATAATGCAACTATCGAGCGCCGACCATAGTGGCTCTCCGCCGCGCGTCGACGTGCCGCGCGAGTACAACGCGGCGCACGATCTCGTCGAACGCAACCTGGTCGCGGGCCGGTCCGCGAAGATCGCGTACATCGACGACCAGGGGCACTATACCTACGGCGAACTGGCGCAGCGCGTTGACCGCGCCGCCAATGCCCTCACCGGCCTCGGGCTAGAAATGGAAAGCCGCGTGATGCTGGCGCACCTGGACGCGATCGACTTCCCCAGCGTGTTCCTCGGCGCGATCAAGGCCGGCATCGTGCCGATCACAGCCAATACCCTGCTCACCACCTCCGACTACAGGTTCATGCTCGAGGACAGTCGCGCGGGGGCGCTGATCGTATCGGAGGCATTGCTGCCGAATTTCGAGCCGCTGCTGAAAAGTCTGCCGTTCCTCAAGCACGTCGTCGTGTCCGGCAAGGATCCGCATGGGCACGCGCACCTGCAATCGCTGATGTCGAAGGCGGCCACCAACTTCGAGGCCGCGCCGACAACCTGCGATGACGTGTGCTTCTGGCTTTATTCTTCGGGCTCGACCGGCACGCCGAAGGGGACGGTACACGTCCATTCCAGCCTGATCCAGACCGCGGAGCTCTATGCCAAGCCGGTCCTGGGCATTCGTGAAAGCGACATCGTGTTCTCCGCAGCGAAGCTCTTCTTCGCCTACGGTCTGGGCAATTCGCTGACGTTTCCGCTCGCAGTGGGCGCGACCACGGTGCTGATGGCGGAGCGGCCTACGCCTGCCGCCGTATTCAAGCGCCTCAAGGAGCAGCGCCCCACCATCTTCTACGGCGTTCCTACCTTGTACGCCGCTCTGCTCGCGAGCCCGGACCTGCCGCGCAAGGAAGAAGTCGCGCTGCGAATTTGTACGTCGGCGGGCGAAGCGCTTCCCGCCGAAATCGGCAGGCGCTGGAACGAGCGTTTCGGTATCGAACTGCTCGACGGCATCGGCTCCACCGAGATGTTGCATATCTTTCTTTCGAATCGTCCGGGCGACGTACGCTACGGCACGACCGGCAAGCCGGTGCCCGGCTACCGGATCCGCCTGGTGGACGAGGAGGGTCGCGAAGTTAGCCCCAATGAAATCGGCGAGCTGCAGATCAGCGGTCCGACTAGTGCGATCATGTACTGGAATAACCGGGCCAAGACGCTTGCAACCTTCGTCGGCCCCTGGACCCGCGCCGGCGACAAGTACACGGTCGATGGCGACGGTTACTACACCTACGGCGGCCGTTCCGACGACATGCTCAAGGTAAGTGGCATGTACGTTTCTCCCTTCGAGGTAGAGGCCGCGTTGCTGACGCATCCGGACGTCCTCGAAGCGGCAGTGGTCGGCGCGATGGACGAACAGCAACTGGTGAAGCCCAAGGCCTATGTCGTCACCAGGCAGGGCGTGACCGGCACGGCCGCGCTTGCCGAGGCACTCAAGCGGCACGTCAAGGATCGCCTGGCGCCGTACAAGTATCCGCGCTGGATCGACTTTGTCCCCGAGCTACCCAAGACCGCAACCGGTAAAATCCAGCGCTTCAAATTGCGAAAGGCGTGAAGGCGTGAAGGGGTGAAGGGTGAATGAGTGAAGGGTGCGGAGCAGGTCGCAGAAAAGAACAGGGATAAGGAGCGGGAACATGCGCAATCAGGGAAGACGTGAATTTCTCATCGGTGCCGGTGCTCTGGCGGGCGCATCGATGCTGCCCGCAATCGCCCGTGCGCAATCGGCAAAAATCCGGCTGGGCTTGATGCTGCCTTACACCGGTACCTACGCCCAGCTCGGAAACGCAATCGAGAACGGGCTGAGGCTGGCGCTCGAAGAAGGCGGCGGCAAGCTCGGCGGCCGCGAGGTCGAGATCTTCAAGGTCGACGACGAGTCCGAACCGTCCAAGGCCACCGACAACGCCAATCGCCTCATCACCCGCGACAAGGTCGATGTGCTCATCGGCAGCGTGCACTCGGGTGTGGCCATGGGAATGATCAAGGTAGCGCGCGAAGCCGGCACGTTGCTCGTCATCCCGAACGCCGGTGCCGACGCGGCAACCGGAGCGCTATGCGCGGCCAACGTGTTCCGCAGCTCATTCTCCAACTGGCAGCCGGTGCATCCGCTCGGCAGGGTGATGGCCGAGAGGGGCCATAAACGCGCGGTATTCATCACCTGGAAGTACGCCGCTGGGGAGGAGTCGCTCGCGTCTTTCAGGGAGGCATTCAGCGCGGTCGGCGGCACGGTGGTCAAGGAATTGTTCGTGCCGTTCCCGAACGTGGAGTTTCAGGCCCTGCTTACCGAGATCGCCGCGCTCAGGCCGGATGCGGTCGCGTGTTTCTTCGCGGGCGGCGGCGCAGTGAAATTCGTGAAGGATTACGCGGCGGCCGGTCTCAAGGACAAGATCCCGCTCTACGGGTCGGGCTTCCTCACCGAAGGCGTGCTGGCGGCACAGGGCGATGCAGCCGAGGGATTGCTGACCACGCTGCATTACGCCGAATCGCTGGACAACCCGAAGAACAAGGCCTTCCGCGCGTCCTACCTCAAGGCCTACAAGACCCACGCGGACGTGTATGCAATGCAGGGCTACGACACCGGACTGCTGCTCATGCAGGCCCTCGACAAGGTCAGGGGCGACGTCGGCAACAGGAGCGCGTTGATCGCAGCGATGGAGGCCGCGGTCATCGACAGCCCGCGCGGCCAGTGGAAGATGTCGAAGGCTCACAACCCGATCCAGGACATCTACCTGCGCCGCGCCGAGAAAGGCGACAACAAGGTGATCGGCATCGCCTGGAAGGCGCTCGAAGACCCGGCGCGCGGCTGCAAGATGTAGTGACGAGTGACAGGTGACGAGTGAAAAACTGACCCGGATTGAGACAGTGGCCAGCCTGGGGAACGCCCGTGCTGTGCGCAAGGACGGCGCTTTCCGAGCCATCCGGCTATTTGGACTTTGATGAACTGACGGCTCAAAACCAGCGAGATTGATCGATAGTTTCGTGTTCTTGCGGATTACCTGTCTCTCGTCACTCGTCACTGATTCATGGATTTCCCCACATTCCTCATCCAGCTACTGAACTCGGTGCAGTACGGGCTGCTGTTGTTCCTGGTGGCGAGCGGACTGACGCTGATTTTCGGCATCATGGGGATCATCAATCTGGCGCACGGCAGCTTTTACATGATCGGGGCGTATCTCGCCTGGTCGCTGTCGGGCCGGCTCGGCAACTTCTGGGTGGCGATCGCGCTGGGCATCGTTCTCACCGTGCTGCTCGGGATGCTGCTGGAATGGCTGCTGATCAAGCGCCTCTACCAGCGCGATCACCTCTATCAGGTGTTGCTTACCTACGGACTGATCCTGATTTTCGAGGAATTGCGCAGCATTATCTGGGGCGACGATGTCCACGGCGTGCCGATTCCCGACGTCCTGTCCGCATCCATCCCCCTGACCGACACGCTGGCGTACCCGGTGTACCGCTTGGGGATGTCGGGTGTGTGCGTGGTCCTGGCGGTGCTGATGTACTGGCTGATCCAGCACACGCGGCTCGGCATGATGATCCGCGCCGGCGCGTCCAATCGCGACATGACGCAATCGCTCGGCATCAACATCCAGCTTCTGTACCGGCTTGTGTTCGCCCTCGGCGTGGCGCTGGCC
>JBOIFZ010000332.1:0-3139 GCA_050741735.1 Burkholderiales bacterium | reverse complement strand
CCTCCGAATACGATCCACCTGTCGATGCCGAGGTGAGCACGCAGCTTCTCCATGTCGGCGATCAGGTTCGGGGTGGTGTTGCCGGCGAGTTCGCCGTGTGGACGCGAGCGGCCGGCGCCGCGTTGGTCGAAGATCACGATGAGGTAGTGCGCCGGATCAAAGAAGCGCCGGTGCATCGGGCTCGCGCCTGCGCCCGGTCCGCCATGCAGGAACACCACCGGCACGCCGTCGTTGTTTCCCGATACTTCCCAATACATCTCGTGGCGCTGGTCGAGTCTGAGATAGCCGGACTGATGTGGCTCTATGTCGGGATAAAGTTCGGTGCGGATTCCTGGAGCAGCGTAGTCCATGCAATCGATCCTGGTCGGCTTTCATAGAGCCATAACAAAAACATGCAATCTGCTCAAAGGCGGCGCAGACGTAATCGGGTAGTTCTTTTGTTAGAGCGTGCGCACCCGGTAACCTTTTTCCGACAGGATCTGCAGAACGCTGTCCTGCCCGAGCAAATGTGCCGCACCGATGGTGATGAAATGCACATCGGATCCTTTCAGCATTGTTTCAATTTTCCCTGCCATCGCGATATTGCGATCCGTGATCAACTTCCGGTGAAACTCCTGCGCGAGCGCAGCCGGCAGTTTGTGTTCCTCGGTGGATATCGCGTCCTGCAGTTTTTTACCGTCCCCGGACTTCCACGCGTTTACCATCGAATCGATCAGTGCCGGGATTTCCCCTTTGTCTATGGATTCCAGCGTTACCTGCAGCAGACTTTGCTGCAGGCGGTCGGACATGTTGTTCATCAAGGCTATCTGACCTCCGAACGATTCGAGTTCCACAACAGGCTTGCCGTCCTGCCTGGCCCGTCCGGCGAAATGCATGTCTACGCCGAGAGACGGGTCGAATCCAGCCCTTGCGTACTCGATCGAAGCGAGCGTGATCGCTACCAGAAAGGGCTTCATCGGTTGTGCCTGTTCCAGCGGAATCCCGTAGCGTTCCAGCGTCCTGGAAACTCTGGCCAGCAGCGGTCCCGGCAGGTTTTTCTGCAGAGTTTCCGGCGGCCGGTAAAGGGACCCCGAGATCGCCGTCATGACCGCCTGCTGGTCGGTGGGGTCGGCTTCGAGCGCGACGATTTTCGACGCCTGATAGGCCTTTTCGACCACCGGCCCCATCGGGTACATGTCGCTGCGCCCGAGGTGAATCGATCCCAGCAGATACACGGCGTTGCCCGCAGAGCGTACTTCCCAGATCTGCGGCGTGGCGCCTGTTTGCTGCGCCAGGACATTCCCGGCAGCCAGGGCTGCGACAAGCAGCAACAGGTGGTAGAGATGCCGGGCGATGGAGCGACGCATAAGACCTCGCTGAGGGAAATCGGGTGATGCGCTGACCGGTGTCCGGTGCATTGCGCCGGTCCGGCTTGCAGCGAACCTTAACAAAAACCCCGTCCTCGCACAAACACGAGCTCGGCTCGCATTGGCCCCTGTGGTCGCGGAGGGGCTCCCGTATAATCGCAGCAACCTGTTGATTACGGAGTATCCATGGACGAGCACTTGCGCAAGAGTGCGCTCGATTACCACCGCTTACCCATCCCCGGCAAGATTTCCGTCGTTCCCACCAAGGGCCTGATCAACCAGCGCGACCTCGCGCTAGCCTATTCACCCGGCGTCACCGCAGCCTGCGAAGAGATCGTCAACGATCCCGGCAGCGCGCGCAACTACACCGCACGCGGCAATCTCATCGGCGTGTTCACCAACGGCACCGCGGTGCACTCGGGATGGTGAAGGTGGGCATAGAAGACACGTGACGACGTGACGAACGTGACGGTCGTGACGACGTAATGAGTGTCGCTAAGGAAAAATCGATATTGCCCTCAGAGAGAATGTTGCGGATCGTGTTACAAGAATTTCTTCCAGATCTTGAATTTGCCTAGTCACGGCGTCACGAGTATGCGGGCATCGCCCGCATGCGATGGAATTGTAGTTCCGGCATAACATTGACTACGCAAATGTTAGCCTGCACTGAAACGCCCCTACAGCCGGGAGTTTTCACGATCGTCACGGCCCTTCCATGATCGAACCCCGGACCCAGCCGGTATTGTTCGAAGAGCGTCGCGCGGAGAACGGCGCAGGCGCGGGCGTCGCGCGACTGAACGTCGAGAAGTCGCTGAATTCCCTGTCGCTGGACATGATCGACCTGCTCTTCGAGCGCCTTTCGGTGTGGGCGAGCGATCCCGGCATTGCGTTCGTGGTCCTGGAGGCGGCCGGCGAGAAGGCGTTTTGTGCCGGTGCCGACCTGCACAACCTTCACAGGACGATGGTGGAGCATCATGCGTCGCCGCAGCGCGACGACATTCGCAGCAACGCCTATGCGCTCGCCTTCTTCTCCCGGGAGTACCGGCTCGATTACCTGATTCACACTTATCCGAAGCCGGTGCTGTGCTGGGGGCACGGGATCGTGATGGGAGGCGGTCTTGGGCTGATGGCGGGTGCCAGCCATCGCGTGGTGACCGAGCACTCGCGCGTGGCCATGCCGGAGATCACAATCGGCCTGTATCCGGACGTCGGCGGCACCTGGCTGCTCAACCGCGCACCGGGCCGCAGCGGGCTTTTCCTCGCGCTCACCGGTGCCCAGTTGAACGCTGCCGATGCGCTGTTCGCGCGGTTTGCGGACTACCAGATCGGACACGCCGACAAGGCCCGGGTCATGCAAAGCCTGATGCGGCAACCATGGACTGCGGACACTGAGGACGCTCATCGCCTGCTCACGGACGTCCTGCGCAGCGTCGCGGTTGCGCGTCCTGCGCCCGGCCCGCTGCGCGAGCATCTCGACCTGGTCGGCGAGTTGTGCGGATACGCAACGCTGCCTGAAATCGTCGCGGCCATCACCGGCGTGAAAACGCAGAACGCCTGGCTGGCAAAAGCCGCCGCGACGCTTGCCGCGGGGTCGCCCGGTTCGGCTGCGTTGTCTCATGCCCTGCAGCGTCGCATGCTGCATGCCTCGCTGGCCGAAGTTTTCCGCGTCGAGTTGGTGGCGTCGCTGACCTGCGCCGCCCGTCCGGATCTTGCCGAGGGCATCCGCGCGCTGCTGATAGATAAGGAGAGGCACCCGCGCTGGCGGCCGGCGACGCCAACAGAAGTGACGCCGG
>JBOIFZ010000331.1:0-1620 GCA_050741735.1 Burkholderiales bacterium | reverse complement strand
CGCACATATCCGCGGTTTACCGTGTGCAGGTCAACGAGTTCAACGGCATGCGCTCGGTGCAACTGGTGCTGGATCACTGCCAGCCGGACCGCAACTGAGGAGACGGGCGTGGACTTTTACTGGCTGCAGGGCACGGAACTGGAACGGTTGCCCGCCTTTGCCACCAGTCTCGCCATCGGCCTGCTGCTCGGGTTGGCCAGCCTTGCCTATCTGCATGCACGTCAGGGGCGGGACGACACGGCACCGATCCCGGACATCAGGAATCCTGCCGAGCTGCGTACCGCGCTGACCTTCGGCGCGATCTATGCAATGGTGCTGCTGCTTGCCGCCTGGCTATCGGGCCTCGCCGGAGCCACCGGACTCTACGCGGTGGCACTGGTTGCCGGGCTCACCGACGTGGACACAATGACGTTGTCGAGCCTTCGGCTTTACAGCATCGGTACGATCGAGGCTCGCGAGGTGGCGATCGCCGTGGTGCTGGCGATCGGGACAAACATAGTTTTCAAGCTCGTCATGGTGCTGATTGTCGGCGGCCGGCCGCTGTTTGCGCGTTGCGCCGGGTCGATGGCCGCAGTCGCGGTTGGTCTGGTGGTGGCCTTGTTGCTCACATGACGGACTGCCCGGTGCGTGACATCGGTTAAAATGACCCTAGATTTACCTTGGTTTCAACCCCCGGATCGGAATCCCAAATGGAAGCAGAACGACTCAACGCCATCGAAAAACAACTCGAGGATCTCGATACCCGGGCCAAGGAACTACGGAGGTATCTTTGACTTCGATGGCAAACGCAATCGCCTGATCGAAGTCGTCAAGCTGACCGAGGACCCCGCCTTCTGGAGCGACGCCAAGCGCGCCCAGGACCTCGGGCGCGAGCGCAAGAATCTGGAAACGGTGGTCACCACGTTGGAGAAGCTCGATCAGGGGCTGAAGGATGCGCGCGAACTGTTCCAGATGGCGCGGTCGGAAAACGACGACGCCACCCTGAACGCCGTTTCCGACGACGTCGCCGGCATGGAGAAGATCGTGGCGGACATGGAGTTCCGCCGCATGTTCTCCAACCCCATGGATCCGAACAACTGCTTTCTGGACGTTCAGTCCGGATCGGGCGGCACCGAGGCCCAGGACTGGGCATCGATGCTGGAACGCATGTACCTCAAGTTCTGCGAGCGCCGCGGCTTCAAGGTCGAGGTGCTGGAGGAGTCATCAGGGGAGGTAGCCGGAATCAAGAGCGCCACGCTCAAGGTCAACGGCGACTACGCCTATGGCACTCTGCGCACCGAAACCGGCGTACACCGTCTAGTGCGCAAGTCCCCGTTCGATTCCAATGCGCGCCGCCATACCTCGTTCGCCAGTGTTTTCGTTTATCCGGAGGTCGACGACACCATCGAAGTCGCAATCAACCCCGCGGACCTGCGCGTCGACACTTTTCGCGCCAGCGGCGCCGGCGGCCAGCATATCAACAAGACCGACTCGGCAATCCGCATCACCCATGTGCCAACCGGCATCGTCGTACAGTGCCAGAACGACCGCTCCCAGCACCGTAACCGCGCCGAGGCGATGGCGATGCTGAAAGCGCGCCTGTATGAACTCGAACTGCGCAAACGCAACGAGGAAAAGCAG
>JBOIFZ010000330.1:0-2579 GCA_050741735.1 Burkholderiales bacterium | reverse complement strand
GCCCAGTTCTTCATCAGCATGTTGGACGGGAAATTCTCGTCCACCAGCTTCCTTGCGGTCTCCGCGCCCGCTACCGGCAATCCCTTCGGGTCGAGCACGCCGATCTGCACCAGCACCGAGGCCTGGTCCCAATAGATGTGCTCGTGGTACAGCTTGTCGCCGCGGAAATTGACGATCGCCACCAGCGGGATCTCCACGTACTTGCCGGTGGGCGGGATGCCCGGCAGCATCCAGTCGATCTCGATGTCGTGGGTGAAACTGAACAGCATCTCGTCTACCAGCCGGTCCGCGCCGATGGTGCGCGAGATCGGGACCAGTTTGGTGTCCTTGGGTGTCTTCGGGATGAAGTGGTACTTGTAGAAGCGCTTCAGATGCTCGTGGCCGACGCCGCCGGTCATGGTCGGGATGTGGTTGACGTAGGGCTCGGCCACCATGGTCTTCATGGTCGCGTCCACGTCACGGGTGCCGAACTCGTGGATGGTGTGCGCTTCCCACAGCGCCGAAAGGTCGTAGTGCGGGCCCATCACCTTGCGGAACAGCGCGATCGAGCGCGAGTGCGCCATCATCGAGGAGGGGCGGTCGTAATGCATTCCGCCGGTGCGTGCGAACGCGTGGTCCGCTCGGGGATAAACGTAGATCTCGATCTCCGGACGGCCCTTGAATGCGGCCTTGATCTTCTCGACGGTTTCCGGCGGCGCGTACTTGTCGTTGGCGGCGAAGTGCAGCACCATCGGCACCTTGATCCTGGCGGCCTCTTTCAGGTACTGGTCGATGGTCACGCCGTAATAGCCGACCGCGCAATCCACGCCGGAGCGTGCCGCCGCGAGATACGCCAGGCGTCCGCCGAGACAGAAGCCGAGCGCGCCGACCTTGCCCGCGACTTCCGGCCGGGTGCGCAGCACGCGCACCGCCGCCGTTATGTCTTCCATGCCCTTGTCGGAGTCGAAGCGCTGCAAATAGTCAAAGGCCTTCTTCCAGTCGGCTTCGGTGTAACCAAGATCGACACCCTTGTCGAGGCGCCAGAACAGGTCGGGCGCCAGCACCACGTAGCCTTCCTCGGCGTAGTGGTCGGCGACCTCGCGGATGTAGGCGTTGATGCCGAAAATTTCCTGGCACAGTACGATGCCGGGTCCCTTGCCCGCTGCGGGTAAGGCGAGGTAGCCCCTGAACTTGCCGCCGTCCGCGGCCTTGATCTCGATCCACTGTCCGGGCATTTCCTTCTCCTGTATTTGCTTTCCGACAGGCGATCACTGTTACAGAGCAGTGGATGTACTGTCAAATGCGTTGCCGCGGGGCGCGCCGCACCGCGGGCATGCGATAATTCCGTCCATATAAATACAAGCGGAGGAGAGGATGAAAATCGCAGGTAGCATAGCGCTGGTGACCGGCAGCAATCGGGGTATCGGCCGGAGTTTCGTCAAGGCGCTGATTGCCAAAGGCGCAAAGAAGGTTTACGCCACTGCGCGCGATCCGTCGAACGCCGCCGACCTGGTCGCGGCGCATCCCGGTAAGGTCGTAGCGTTGCAACTCGACATTACCAACGACGCGCAGGTCGAAGCGGCAGCGAAGGCATGCAAAGACGTAACGCTGCTCATCAACAACGCCGGCATCAACCGCCATAAGGCGCTGATCGCTGCCGCGGCGCTCGACCACGCGCGCGAGGAAATTGACACCAACTATTTTGGTACGCTCTCGATGTGCCGCGCGTTCGCGTCGCTGCTCGAGCGCAACGGCGGCGGGACGATCGTTAACATGTTGTCGATCCTGTCGCGCGTGTCGCTGCCGGCGATCGGGTCGTTATGCGCGTCGAAGGCCGCGGCGCTCAGCATGACGCAGGGCGTACGCGCCGAGCTGGCAAAGCAGCACACGCTGGTGGTCGGCGTGATGCCGGGCGCGGTCGATACCGACATGGCGCGCGACTACCAGGGACCGAAGGATCCGCCGATCGACGTCGCCAATGCGGCACTCGATGCGGTGGAAGCGGGCACCGAGGATGTTTATCCAGGCGGCATGGCACAGGGCGTTGCCGCGGGCCTGAAGGCCGATCCCAAAGCGGTGGAGAAGGAGTTCTCGGCGTACCTGCCGGGTTGATCGTGCAGCGCGGAGACGCGGTGGAGACGCTTGGCTGGTTCAGGACCCCGCTGTTGTTCGCCGCGACGGCGGTCGCCGAGATCGTCGGCTGTTACCTGCCCTACTAATCGCTGCGCAAGGACGGTTCCGCGTGGCTGCTTGTTCCCGGTGTCATCAGCCTCGCTCTGTTCGCATGGCTGCTGTCGCTGCACCCGGCCGCCGCGGGCCGGGTGTATGCGGCTTACGGCGGCGTTTACGTGGCGGTGGCGATCCTGTGGCTGTGGCTGGTGGAAGGCCATCCACCGGATCGCTGGGATCTGATCGGCAGCGCCGTCGCGGTCGGCGGCATGGCCATCATCATGTTCGGCCCTCGTGGCTAGAAAGTCCCTCCACCTCAATGCAAGGAAAGCAAACGAGAATACTTGCGCCGCAGCTTCGGTCGTAAGTGTTTCACCTTAAGGCGCAGAGAAGAGCAAAGAGTGCGCAGAGTAAATACTGAAGGAACAGCA
>JBOIFZ010000329.1:0-1859 GCA_050741735.1 Burkholderiales bacterium | reverse complement strand
CACCCGCTTCTCGGCGGGATCGCGCTGGCCGGTGCCCTGCTGCTGTTCAGCATTGCCTGGCTGAACGAAAGGCTCTCGCGCAAGCCGCTGGAGCAGATGCAGCTGGAATCGCGCAAGGCGGGCCGCTTCGCCGATCAGACGGTCAGCCATGCCGAGGTTGCCGGCGCGTTGGGCATGGTCGAGAATCTCGCCCGCGGCTGGGGCGGGCTCAGCCATAACGTGCTGAACCATCAGCTCGACGCCAATCGCGCCTCGTCGCTGGCATCGAGCGCATCGCGCTTCATGCGCCAGTTCCTGCAGGTGGGGATGCTGGCGGCCGGAGCCTGGTTGGTCATCCATCAGTCGGCCACCATCGGCGTAATGATCGCTGCCACAATCCTGCTCGGCAGGGCGCTCGCGCCGGTGGAGTCGGCGATCGCCGGGTGGAAGAGCCTCGTCGATGCTCGCAGCGCCTATGGGCGACTGGACCAGGATCTCAGCGCCGCAAAGAAAACCGAGGCGGTAACCAAACTGCCGCCGCCGCTTGGCGCACTGAGCGTGGAGCAGGTGGTGTTCGGGTTTGCCGGCCAGGAACGGCCGACCATCAAACGGGTGTCGTTCGATCTGCGTCCCGGCGAAGCGCTGGCGATCGTCGGTCCGAGCGCGGCAGGCAAGTCAACATTGACGAAACTGATTGTCGGCATCTGGCGCCCGCTAGCGGGCGTGGTCCGACTGGATGGTGCGGATATCAGCGCGTGGCCGCGCGCGAGCCTCGGGCCATACGTCGGCTACTTGCCGCAAAACGTCGAACTGTTTGCCGGCACGGTGAGCGAAAATATCGCGCGCCTTGGCGAAGTGGATTCCTCCGCGGTGATCAAAGCGGCCAAACGCGCCAATGCGCATGACATGATCTTGCGGCTGCCGAAGGGCTACGACACGCCGATAGGAGATGGCGGCGCGTTTCTTTCCGCTGGACAGCGCCAGCGCGTCGCGCTGGCGCGCGCGCTGTATGGCACGCCACGGCTGGTCGTGCTGGACGAGCCAAACTCGAACCTGGACAACGAAGGCGAAACCGCGCTGATCGAAGCGATGCGCAACCTCAAGCCCGCCGGCGTGACGGTCGTCGTGGTCACACACCGGACGCCGCTTCTCGCGGCAATGGACAAGGTGATCCTCCTGCGCGACGGCGTAATCGAAAGGCACGGCGCGGTTGCGGACGTTCTCGGTCCGGCGCGCCCGCGCCCGGCCGAGGCCGGTGCCCACGCGGCGTCCGGGCAGTCAGCGATCAAGAGCGGTTAGATTCAAATTATGGCCAACTCTCTCCTCGATTTGGTACTGCCGTCGCTGGACGTCGAACAGGCCGACAACCCGCGGCGGCTGATCCGCGCGGGGTTGGTCAGCATCGTGCTGTTGATGCTCGGCGTTTCGGCCTGGGTCGCCCTGGCGCCGGTGAACGGTGCGGCCATAGCGCCGGGCGTGGTGAAGGTGGACATGAACCGCAAGACCGTGCAACACCAGGAGGGCGGACTCGTCAGCGAGATTTTGGTGCGCGACGGCGACAAGGTCAAAGCCGGTCAGACGCTAATCGTGCTGAAGGACATTCGCGTCGACGCCGGCAACGAGCTGGCAAAGACGCAGCTCGACGCCGATCTGGCGAAAGCAGCGCGGCTCGCCGCGGAACAGGCGTGGGCGCCTAAAGTCAACTTTCCGGAAGAGCTGGTTTCTCGCAAAGACGATCCGCGCGTGGCGGAGCTTTTGCAGCGCGAGACCGAATTGTTTAGTGCGCGTCGCGAGGCATACGGGAACCAGGTGGCGCTGATCCGCACGCAGATTCGCGAGACTGAGGGCGAGATCAATGGGCGCAAACAGCAGCTTTATGC
>JBOIFZ010000328.1:0-3706 GCA_050741735.1 Burkholderiales bacterium | reverse complement strand
GGCCGGTAATTTCCGAAGGATTGATGTCGTACGGGCGTCGGATCAACATGTTCGTGCTCCTTGCATATTTCCGCCCCTCATCGCGCGGGCAGTTTGTAGCTTACAACGTCCCGGGGATTTGCGCGGGCCCCTATTCCACGCTCCGGCGTCCCTAGCACTCATCCGCACCTGGCGCAACGCGCGTCGTCGGAGGTATGCAGAGCTTCCCTAGGTTCAGTTCCGTCGCCGATTGCGGAGTTCCGCCGCCGATAGCGGAATCCTCGCCCCCATGGTACGGACCAAGGCGTTCCCTGGATGTCCTGAAGTTTTCGGCGGCCTGACTAAAGCAGGAAGACGGTTGCCAGACCAAGGAAAATAAAAAATCCCATGCTGTCAGTGGTGAACGTGAGCAGCACGCTGGAACCGATCGCCGGGTCCCGCCCGATCCTTTGCATCGCCATCGGAACGAGCATTCCGACCAGCGCACCGACCAGAAGGTTCAGGAGCATCGCGCCCATCATCACGACGCCCAAGGCAACGTTGTCGTAGAGCCACCACGCGAACAACCCCGCCACACCTCCCCAGACCAGGCCGTTCAGCAGGCTGATCGCCAGTTCCTTGAGGATCATCCGGCGCGCGTTCTCGGGCGTCACCTGCCCCAATGCGAGCGCGCGTATGATGAGCGTGGTGGTCTGATTGCCGGAATTGCCGGCTATGCCCGCGACAATCGGCATGAGCGTTGCAAGTGCGACCAGTTTCTCGATGGTGCCCTCGAACACGCCTATCACGCGCGAGGCGAAGAATGCCGTGCACAGGTTAACCGCCAGCCACAGCCAGCGGTTCTTGGCGCTTTTCCACACCGACGCGAAAATGTCCTCCTCTTCGCGCAGACCCGCCTTGGCGAGGAGTTCGGCCTCGGACTCCTCGCGGATGAAGTCCACCACCGCGTCCACGGTCACACGCCCTGCCAGCCGGTTCTTCTGGTCCACCACCGGCGCCGACACCAGATCGTAACGCTCGAAGGCCTGTGCGGCCTTCTGCGCCTTGTCGTCCGGCGAGAACGAGATGAATTCGGAATTCATCACCGACGCCACCAGGACCTCCGGATCGGTGACGATCACGCGGTTGATCGGCAGCACGCCCTTGATGGTTTCATCACGGTCCACCACGAACAACTGGTCCGTATGGTCCGGAAGTTCATCCATGCGCCGCAGGTAACGCAGCACCACCTCCAGCGTGACATCGTCGCGCACCGACACCATATCGAAGTCCATGAGCGCGCCCACCGAGTCCTCCGGGTAGGACATCGCGGAACGCAACTGCTCGCGCTCCTCGACCGACAGCGACTGAAAGACGCCGGCGACCACGTCCTGCGGCAGGTCCTGGACCAGGTCGGCAATCTCGTCGGTGTCGAGTTGCTCGGCCGCAGCCACGAGCTCCTGCGAGTCCATGTTGGCGATGAGGGTTTCCCGCACCGCGTCGGAGACCTCGAGCAGGATTTCGCCATCGCGCTCGGCCTTGACCAGGTTCCATACCACCAGGCGCTCTTCGAGCGGCAGCGCTTCGAGGATGTAGGCAACGTCGGCAGGGTGGAGCTTGTCGAGCTTATTCTGCAGCTCCGCGAGGTGCTGCTTGTGGACGAGCGATTCCACCAGTTCATGGCGAGGCATGTCCTGCTTATGGACCAGGCTCTCGACGATCCGGTGTTTCTGCAGGAGCGCCTTGACCTGATCGAGGGGCTCCTGAACGCTCGGCGTTCGTTTCCTTTCCGCGGCTCGCGACATTTTTTGTCGGCTCGGGCCAGAGCGCGCGGCATTGCGCCGCGCGCATCGTAGCAGCGCGAAGCGGGTTTACTGCGGGGCAGGTACGCGGGTCGCCTGCCAGGACACGAACTGCAGTCCGCCGACGCGCTTGGCCCAGACCGTGTGGAAGCGCAGATCCACGGACAGATCCTGGCCTTTCACCATGACGTCGAAGTTGGCCTGGCCGGAGAGGATGGCGATGCAGCCGTAAGTGCGAACCGTCACCCCGCTGCGCCGCATGGTCCGGTACTTGACCGTGCCCGAACGCATGGTTTCGATGTACGTCGCCTTGTTGTCCACCACGGCGGAAGAGTGGATATACACCAAGTCGCTGCCGAACAGCTTTTCCATGGCGGCGAAGTCGTTGGTGGTTTGCGCCTCGTAGCGGTCATCCTCCGCCGCCAGCGCCTCATCTGCCGTTACCGGACCGCCGCATTCTTCCGCGCGCGCCATCCCGGAGGCGCCGATACCCAGAATCGCACAACCCAACAGCAGAGCCAAAAACCGTTTCATGATTTCCCCCCCCTTTTCATTGGTTTCGTTATGAATGGATACCGGCGTTGAGCGCGTAAATACCGGTTTCGGACGACTTGCGCTTAAACGCCGAATCCATGATTACGATGCATACCTGAACACGATACGTAGATTGGTTCTTCCGTCTTTCGCGTGGGTCACAATCACCATGAAGCCGGGTTTCAGTCGCGAGCGTCGCAGTTCTACCCTCATCCCGCGCTTTGCACACAGGAATGTCGGAATGACCAGAATTAAAATCCCTGCGGCCCTTTCGGTTGCGCCTACAGGTGCTCGTTCTTGCCTCCCTATTGCGGCGTAAGCACGGCGAGCGGCCTGGATTCGCAGCGTACCTTCTTATTCGCCATCCGCGCCGTGTAAATCGAAAGCTTGCCGTTTTTCCAGGCGTAGCCGAAGCGTTTGTTGTCGGCGCCCTCTTTGAGGTCTTCAGTCTGCAGATACTCGCAGCCCGCTCCCGGATCATTCAGAGACAGTTCATAGACGAACTTTTGGTCCGGCCAGCGCGCTTCACCGGATTCGCTGAACTCCCAGCCCCGGCCTTGCTCGTCGTTGTAGCGGCCGGCGAGGACCAGCCGGTTGAGATAAGGGCTGATCTCGCCGGAAAGCCGGGTGTAGTCCGCCCATCTGCCTTTCATCAGGAAGATCTCCGCAAAGCGCAGCCGGTCGAACCTGCCCTGCGCATTCTTGGTCCCCTGGAAGTAAACGTACTTAACTTCCTCGCTGGTCATCGGCCGGTCACCCGCCCCCACCACCAGCCGATAGGACCCGGGTTTCGCGTCAGGTTCGATGTCGAGCACCGTCTGCACCGAGGCTTTGTTGAAATCGGTAACGACAATCGGAATTGCCCGGCCCTCGCGCATGATGGCGATCACCACCGGCGGCGTCTTCTTCGCCGCCGCATGCGGGGCCCGAAGCGCGGTCAACGCTTTTACATACTGCTCATTGACCCAGATGCCCTCGATGTCGCGCAGATAGACGCGATCCCTGGAAGGCGGGGACGGATTCTGCGCCAGCGCGGAGGCACACAAGATCGCAGCCAGGAACGGCGGCACGGCGCACAGGGTTCGAATTGCGTTGAAACCAGGAATCATCGCTCGCTCGTTGGGAAGAAAATCATTCAGGATTGCGCAACCGCCGGCCTGCGTTTCCAGAAACCGGTCGCCTGTTCGAACGCGTGCGCAAACTGCAACACGCCAAAATCGTCCCGATGGCGGCCGACGATCTGCAGGCCGACCGGCAGGCCGGCGCGGCTGAAGCCGCACGGGACCGATATCGCCGGCGAGCCGGTCACGGTAATGTAATAGCACGAGCGCATCCAGTCGATGTAGCTTTCCATACTGATGCCATTGATTTCGGTCACATAGGGCACGTTGTTGCCGGGCGGCTGCGAAAAA